>DATING010001344.1:0-6020 GCA_035474555.1 Longimicrobium sp.
TGAACGCCCAGAACAGGTTCTGCTTGATCGTGAGCATCGTTGCATGCGAAAGCGCGATTGCCGTGACGACGCCGCGCAGATCGCCGCCGATCAGCGTCACGTCCGACGCCTCGATGGCGATGTCCGTCCCCGTGCCGATGGCGATCCCCACGTCCGCCTGGGCCAGCGCGGGGGCGTCGTTGATGCCGTCGCCCACCATCGCCACCACCTGCCCGGCCTCCTGCAGCCGCCGGATCTCGGCCACCTTGCCCTCCGGCAGCACGCCGGCGACGACCCGGTCCACGCCCGCCTGCCGCGCGACCGCATCCGCCGTGCGCGGGTTGTCGCCCGTGAGCATCACCACCTGGAGGCCCATCCGCCGCAGCCGGGCAATGGCCTCGCGCGACGAGGGCTTGATGGGATCGGCCACGGCCAGCAATCCGGCCAGCTCGCCGTCCACGTCCACGTAGACCGGCGTCTTGGCTTCCGCCGTGAGACGCGCCGCGGCATCCGCCAGCGCGTCCACGCGAAGGCCGTACTCCGCCATCAGCGCCTCGTTGCCGATGACCAGCGCGCGCCCGTCCACCACGCCCGTGGCGCCGCGGCCGGTGACGGACTGGAATCCATCCACCTCGGCCAGAGCCATCCCCCCGTCCTTCGCACGGCGGACGATGGCATCCGCCAGCGGGTGCTCGGACGAGGCTTCGACGGACGCGACCAGGCGCAGCAGCTCGTCCTCGCGCCCCGTCCATCCTGGCGTCGCGACGACGTCCGTCACGGTCGGCCGGCCCTCGGTGATGGTGCCGGTCTTGTCCAGGACGACGGTGCGGATGTCGCCCGCGCGCTGCAGCGCCTCGCCGCCCTTGATCAGCACGCCCAGCTCCGCGCCCTTGCCGGTGGATACCATCACGGCCGTGGGCACGGCGAGCCCCATGGCGCAGGGGCAGGCGATGATGAGCACCGCCACGGCCGCCGCGAACGCGCGCACCCCCGGCGCCGCGTCCGCCGCCACGAACCACACCACGAAGGTGGCGATGGCGATGGAGATGACGATGGGGACGAAGATGGCGCTCACGCGGTCCGCCAGCCGCTGGATGGGTGCCCGCGAGCCCTGCGCGTCGCGCATCAGCTTGACGATGCGGGCCAGCACGCTGTCCGATCCCAGCGTGGTCGCGCGGTAGCGGAAGGCGCCCGTGCGGTTGATGGTGGCGCCGATCACCCGGTCGCCCGCCGCCTTTTCTACCGGCGCGGACTCGCCCGTGAGCATGGATTCGTCCACCGCGCTGCTGCCGCTGACCACCTCGCCGTCCACGGGAATGCGCTCGCCGGGGCGGACGACGACCACGTCCCCGTGCAGCACCTCCTCCACCGGCACGTCCAGCTCCGCGCCGTCGCGCAGCACCCGCGCCGTCTTCGGCTGCAGCTGCACGAGGGAACGGAGGGCGCTGGACGTCTGCCGCTTGGCCCGCGCCTCCAGGGCGTTGCCCATGAGGATGAGGGAGATGATGAAGACGACGGCCTCGTAATACACGTCCGGGTTCACGCCGCGCCGCAGGAAGAAGCCGGGCGCCACCGTGGCCAGCACGGAGTACAGGAACGCGGCCCCGGTGCCCACGGCCACGAGCGTGTTCATGTCCGCGGAGTGGTGCCGGAAGGCGGCCCAGGCGCGGGTGTAGAAGTGCCGCCCCGCCCACGCCATCACCGCGGCCGTCATCGCCAGCAGCCCGTACGAGAGCACGGGGCCGGGGATGCGGTACAGCCAGGGAAAGACGCCCGCCAGCAGCGGGTCCAGCCATCCCATGGTCCAGCGCATGAACGGATCGGCGACGGGGCCGTGGTGCGCGCCGGCCGCCATCAGCGGCATGGAGACGATCATCGCCACCATGGCGACGGCAAAGCTCACGGCCGCCTTGAAGCGCAGGTCGCGGAACTCCTCGTCGCCGGCGCGGTCGCGGGCTTCCTGCTCCGCGAAGGCCGTCTGCTCGGGCGGGGCCAGGTCGGCGCCGTAGCCCGTGCCGCGGATGGTCTCCACCAGCCGCTCGGCGCTCGTCACGCCGGGGTCGTAGCGGACCGTGGCGCTCTTCATCATCAGGTTCACGGCCGCGTCCGACACGCCGGCTTCCTTCTCCAGCGCGCGCTGCACCCGGCCGGAGCACGCCGCGCACGTCATCCCGCTCACGGGGATGGTGACCTTTTCCGCCGGCGCGGGCGTGTGCCCGTGCGCCGCGTGGTCGTGCCCGCCGTGCGCGTGTGCCGCGTGATCGTGGTCCCGCGGGGGGACCGTGTGCGTCGCCATGTTGCTATCCCTCAGGCTTCCTCGACGATGAGCCTGCCGTGCAGCATGCCCATCCCGCAGGTGAACTCGTAGTTTCCGGCCTGCCGCGGGGTGATCTCCACGGCCGTCTTCTGGAACGCGGGGAGGAACCGGCGGATGCCGAACTCCGGGATGACGATCTCCTCGGAGCAGCTGCTGGTCTCCTGCCGGTCGAACACCAGCCGCACCGGCGCGCCCGCCTTTACGCGGACCTGCGACGGCTCGTAGCCGCCGTGCACGCCGATGGTCACCTCCTGCGTCCCCCCCACCGACACGGCCGCCGTTGCGACGGTGCGGCCGGCGAGAAAGAAGTACCAGTTGACCCAGGCGATGGCGGCCAGGCCGCCGATCACCACCAGCCAATCGGTTGCGCTCATGGGATCAGCTCCCGGTCACCGTCGCGGCGTATCCCTCGTCCGCGATCACTTCGGCAATGCGCTCGGGCGATACGGCGGCCGGGTCGTAGGCGACCGTCGCCGAGCCGATCTTCACTTCCTGCACTTCCACGCCGTCCAGCCGGTGCAGCGCGCCGTTCACGGCGGCGACGCAATGGCCGCAGCTCATTCCCTTGATTGCGATCGTCGTCTGCTCCATCGTCCCGTCTCCTGTCGGTTTGTATACCCCCTGCCCCTACCGGGCATGACTGGAATATGGATACCCCCACACCCTATGTCAAGGGTTTGGAGGTGGAGGAAGCACAAGAGAAGATGAGAGGGACGGGAAGGGGCGGAATTCCCATCCGGCACCGGCGGTGGCCCTCCCCCGGCCTCGCTTAGGCTCGTCCACCCCCTCCCGCAAACTGCGCGGGAGGGGGTGTAGACTTCTACGAGCTCATGCGCGTGATGGCGAGGTCCCGGCGGGGGCGGAGCGCCCCCCTCCCCGACCCTCCCCCACAAACTGCGTGGGGGAGGGAGGTGGCTGCACGGGAGCCCCGGCCTCCCGTGCACGTGTTCGGATCTTCCCTGTATCGCTCTTTAAAAGCCACGTCTGACACAGAGCCGACATCCCGCTGCGGGGCGCGGGCATCGGACCGGGGGGCGGCGGGCGGGTGTGAGGGAGGTTCCGCACTTCGCGGCCGGTAACGTGGACGTGGTGCGCAATGTTCCCGTCGTACGGCCATCCGTGCACTTCACACACTTCGCGCGGGAGCCGGGACGAGTCCTTGCCCGGAGGGACCCACTCGTATATAGTCTGTTAGCATCCGACTAACTTTTTACGCCTCGTAATGTCAGGGCGAAAAAGGCTCGCTCCCGTGTGCGCGGTTCCACGGGATTTGCCGGTCGGCGCCGCACGAGATTGCCGCGGGACCCCGCGCGCCGGGGACATGCCCGTACCTGCCACCGTCGTTTTTCACGCCGTTCCTGGTCATTTCTCCCTGGCCTCCGCGCGACCGTCTCCGGTCCGTACGCCGGCATGTCTCCGCCTGCCGGAACGGCCGGGCGCCTCGCACCGGGCTGGATGGGAAGCAGGGGAACGCCTTGCGCGCAACGCGCGAGATGTCCTGACGGATCCCTGAGCCCCCGGAGCAGCCATCCGGGGGCTGGCTTCGGCGTTTCGCGGTCCGGGAGGCACGCCCTCCCGCGGCTCCGGTGAGCGCACCCGGGCCGCATGCATCCGGAACGGTACGCACGAACGCCTTCTCGCAGCACCACCTCGAATCAAATCGGTGCCTGGAATGTCAGTACCTTCCAAGTCCGCCCCCGGACTTTCGCAGGGCGATACACGTGAAGCTCTCCACCATCGGCCGCTGTCCGTGCTGGAACTGGTGAGCGCGGAGGAGCAGGCGCAGATCGCGGCGTGGAACGCGACGGAGATGGCGTACCCGAAGGGCGAGCGCATCCACACGCTCTTCGAAAGCTGGGCGCGGCGCACGCCGGACGCCGTGGTGCTGGAGTTCGGCGACGTGTCCGTGACCTACGCGGAGATGGACGCGCGCGCCAACCAGCTCGCGCACCACCTGCGGCGGTACGGTGTGGGGCCGGAGGTGCGCGTCGCACTGTACCTGGAGCGCGGCCCGGAGCTCGTCGCCGCCGTGCTGGGCATCCTGAAGGCGGGCGGGGCGTACGTGGGGCTCGATCTCGCCTATCCCGCCGAGCGCCTGGCGTTCATGCTGGCGGACTCCGCCGCGCCCGTGCTGGTGACGCGCGAGGGGCTGCGCGGTGGACTGCCGGCGGCGGAGGGGCTCGTGGTCGTCAGCATCGACGGCGCGGCGGCGGCGGAGATCGCGGCGGAGAGCGACGCGCCGCTGGAGTCCGGCACGGTGCCGCACAGCCTGGCGCACGTGATGTACACGTCGGGGAGCACGGGCATCCCCAAGGGCGTGGCCATCCAGCACCAGAGCGTCATCCGCCTCGTCCATCATCCCGCCTACGCGCGACTGGCGCCGGACGAGGTGATGCTGCAGGCCGGCCCCATCTCGTTCGACTCGTCCACGCTGGAAATCTGGAGCGCGCTGCTGACGGGCGGGCGCCTCGCCGTGCTTCCCTCCGGCGCGCCGTCGCTGGAGGAGCTGGGCGGCGTGCTGCGCAAGCACAAGGTCACCGTCGCGTGGATCACGTCCGGCCTCTTCCAGGCGATGGTGGAGGAGCGGCTGGAGGACCTGGGCGGGATGCGGCAGGTGATGTCGGGCGGCGACGTGCTCCCCGCGTGGCACGTGCTGAAGGTGCGCGAGCGCTTCCCGCACATCCGGGTCGTCAACGGCTACGGGCCGACGGAGAACACCGTCTTCACCACCTGCTACACGATCCCGGACGGCTGGAGCGGCACGGCGCTCCCCGTGGGTGGGCCCACGCCCAACACGCGCGTCTACGTGCTGGATACGGCCCTGCGCGAGGTGCCGCTGGGCGTCACGGGCGAGCTGTTCGCCGCGGGCGACGGGCTGGCGCGCGGCTACCTCAATCGTCCCGCGCTCACGGCGGAGAAGTTCGTCCCCGATCCGTTCGTCCCCGGCGCGCGGATGTACCGCACGGGCGACCTGGGGCGGTGGCTGCCGGACGGCACCATCGACTTCCGCGGCCGCATCGACACGCAGGTCAAGATCCGCGGCTTCCGCATCGAGCCGGGCGAGGTCGAGGCGCTGCTGCGCGGCCAGGACGGCGTGGGCGACAGCGCCGTGATCGTCCGCGAGGACGTGCCGGGGGACAAGCGGCTGGTGGCGTACCTGGTCGGCGACGCGGACGT
Organism: Longimicrobium sp.; assembly: GCA_035474555.1. Taxonomy (GTDB): domain Bacteria; phylum Gemmatimonadota; class Gemmatimonadetes; order Longimicrobiales; family Longimicrobiaceae; genus Longimicrobium. The sequence goes on from DATING010001344.1 coordinate 5,474, forward strand.
GGAGGCGATCCGCGCGCGGCTGCGGGCGACGCTGCCCGACTACCTCGTTCCCGCCGCGTTCGTGGTGGTGGATGCGCTGCCGCTGACGCCCAACGGCAAGCTGGACCGCCGCGCGCTCCCCGCGCCGGACTACGCGGCGGGCGAGTACGTGGCGCCGCGCACGCCGACGGAAGAGGTGCTGGCGGGGATCTGGGCGGAGGTGCTGCGGCTGGACCGCGTGGGCGTGGAAGAGAACTTCTTCGACCGCGGCGGCCACTCGCTGCTGGCCACGCGCGTGGTGTCTCGCATCCGCGAGGCGTTCGGCGTGGAGCTGCCCCTGCGCGCGCTGTTCGAGGGGCCCACGGTCGCGCAGTTCGCGCAGACGGTGGAGTCGCTGCGGCGCACGGACGGCGCGCACCTCGCCGCCATCCGCCCGGTGGAGGGGACGGACGCGCCGCCGCTCTCGTTCGCGCAGGAGCGGCTGTGGTTCCTGCAGCAGCTGGAGACGGAAAGCGGCTTCTACAACCTCCCCGAAGCGCTGTGGCTGCGCGGCGCGCTGGACGCGGAT
>DATING010001345.1:0-1793 GCA_035474555.1 Longimicrobium sp.
AGCCCCGGCTCGACCTGGAGCTGGCCGGCACGCGCACGTTCGCCTCCGGCGTCGTCGTGCTGACCTGCGTACCGCGAATGGAGGCATGATGACGACGACGCGCGAATCCGCGCCGGATGCCGTGACGGACGCCTTCGTGGAGGCGAACGGGCTGCGGATCTACTACCGCGAGACGGGCGAGGGGCCGCCGCTCATCCTCGTCCACGGTGGGCTGGCCACGGGCGAGGTGATGTGGAGCCCGACCGTCGTCGCGGATCTCGCGCGGAGCCATCGCGTGCTGATCCCCGACTCGCGCGGGCACGGGCGGACGGACAACCCGGAGGGCCGCATGCGCTACGACACGATGGCGGACGACGTCGCCGCCTTCAGCGCCGCGTTGGGGCTGGACCGGCCGACGATCGTGGGCTACAGCGACGGCGCGCAGGTGGCGCTGGAGATCGGCCTGCGGCATCCGGAGCTCCCCCGCGCGATGGTGATCGGGGGCGTGGTGACGCGGCCGGTGGAGGGGTACCTGCAGGCGCTGCGGGAGATGGGTTTCCCCAAGTCCGGCGCCGTGGACCTGCCCCAGGTGGAGCGCGCGATGGGCGGCTTCTACGACACGCTGCGCACCTCGCACGAGCACGCCCGCGACGACGATGACTTTGCGCGTTATCTCGCCGAAATTTCCGCGCTCTGGTACAGCGTCCCCGACTACTCGGATGCGCAGCTGGCGCGCATCGACGTCCCGTCGCTGGTCATCGTGGGTGACCGGGACGGCGTGTCGGTGGACGAATCGATGCGGCTGTACCGGCTGCTCCCCCGCGGCGAGCTGGCTGTCGTTCCAAACGCGGAGCACGGCGCGGGCGGCAAGCCCGTGTTCTGGGCACTCGTGGCGGACTTCCTCGCGCGCCACGTCCCGGCGGATGCGCCTGCATCCGCTTCGTAATCATCCATCGAAAACCATCCAACCAATCAATCCGATGACCGATACTTCGATCGCGGAGCTCGCGCGCCGGTACTACCGCGTCTACCAGGAGGCCGATCGCGAGGCCGTGGAGGCGCTGCTGGCTCCCGGCTTTACGTTCACGAGCCCGTGGGACGACCACATCGACCGCGCGACGTACTTTTCGCACTGCTTCGTGCACGCCGGCGAGTTTCGCTTTGCCGAGGAGATGCAGGTGTTCACGCAGGGCAACGACGTGGTGGTGATCTACAGCACGGAGGGCAAGCAGGGCGGCACCTTCCGCAACGCCGAGCTGCTGCGGTTCGAGGGCGGCCAGATCGCCTCCATCGAGGTCTTCTTCGGCTTCATCCCCGGCGCGCGGGCCGAGAAGGACGCGGCAGCGGCGGGGTGATGTAGCGGGCGAATACCGCGTGCGGTGTGCGGGGTGCGGCAAAATCGGAGCGAATAAATTCGCGGCTACCACTTCACACTGTCGGCCTCCGCCGACACCACTACGATTCTCTCCACGGGACGGCGCCGTTTGTTTTCCTGAGGGAGGCGCCGACGGCACTCGCCCGTGCCGCGATCCCTGGCGCCGACCGAAGGATCTCCTCTCCCTCGTATGACAGTCGCCCCACCGACGGCCCTGCCCGCGACGGACGTAATCCAGACCGGGACGGGTCTGTGCGCGGAGGCGGACGTCGATCACGGGAGGGTAGATCCTTCGGTCGGCGCCACGGAATCGTGAGCGGACAGGGTCTAGGCGGCGCCTCCCTCAGGAAAACAACGATTGGGGGCGGTTTGCGGTGGCTGTTGGTGTCCGCGGAGGCGGACAGCGTGATGTTGTAGCCGCGAATTCATTCGCTTTCCT
>DATING010001346.1:0-3939 GCA_035474555.1 Longimicrobium sp.
CTGCGCTACGAGGTGCGGGACGGCATTCCCATCCTGCTCATCGACGAGGCAAGGCCCCTGGGCACGGCCGGCGCCGGGGCGGCGGGGTGAGCGCGGGCTCGCCGCCGCGCGTTTGACAGCTCCGCGACCGTTCCGATAGAATCGTCCCCCCACGCCCAGCGAACCCGGCTCCGGTACATGCCCCAGCGCGTACTCCTGCACTTTTCCCCGCACGGCCGCACCGCCCCCGAGGTGGTCCGCGCGTTCGCGGAAGAGCGGGATCTTCCCATCGTGGAGACGCACGATGCGGTCGACGTGCAGGCGCGCGTGGGCCGCGCGTACCCGGCCGCGCTGGTGGTGGACGCGTCGCCGGAGCAGGACGCGGGGCTGGCCCTGTGCGCGTCCATCAAGGGCGAGGCGTTCACCTCCGTGGTCCCCGTCATCATGTACGTGGCGTGCGACGGCGGGGGCGACGACGCCTCGGCCCGGGCGCTGGAGGCGGGGGCGGACGAGGTGCTGAGCCACGGCCTTTCGGAGCGCGAGTGCCTGCTGCGGCTGCGGATGGCCCTGCGCCGGGCGGAGCGCGACGTGAGCGTGCACCCCACCACGCTGCTCCCCGGCACGGTGCAGATCGAGCGCGACATCGGCGAGCGGCTGCGCTCGGACGAGACGTTCGCCGTGTGCTACTGCGATCTGGACCACTTCAAGGAGTTCAACGACCGGTACGGCTACAACAACGGCGACCGGGTCATCCTCATCCTGTCGCGCATCTTGCGTGACGTGGTGCGGGCGTACTCCCCGACGGCGTTCGTGGGCCACATCGGCGGCGACGACTTCATCTTCAACGCACCCCTGGCGGCGTTCCGCAGCTGCTGCGAGGAGGTGATCGCCGTGTTCAACGAGCTCATTGGCCTGCACTACTCGCCGGAAGACCGGGAGCGGGGCTTTTTCAAGGGCAAGGACCGGCGGGGCGAGGAGTACGAGGTGCCGCTGATGACGCTGTCCATCGGCGTGGTGACCAACGAGCACCGCCGGTTCGTGCACACGGCGCAGATCAGCGAGCTGGCGACGGAGATGAAGGCCTACGCCAAGACCTTCTCCGGTTCCATCTACGTGGTGGACCGGCGGCACGGCGGGCCCATGCAGGCCGAAGACGCACTTCCCGGGTGACGGATAGCCACATGAACGTCCAGTGCACGCACTGCAGCACCGTGTTCCGGGTGGACCCCCGGAAGGTCCCCGCCGGCGGGGTGCGGGTCCGCTGCTCCATCTGCCGCGGCGTCTTCGAGGTCGCCGCAGGCGGCGCGCAGGCTGAGTCCGCCGCGGCTCCATCCGCCGCGCCGGCTTCGGCTTCGGCCCCGGCCCCCGCGCCGCAGCCGACTCCGCAACCCGCCGCGGCGGTGGATCCCACGCCCGCGCCGGCCCCGTCCGCGGCGCCGGCCGCCGGCCCCGCGTTCCAGCCGGTTTCGACGCCCGCCGCGGCCCCCGTCGCGGCTCCGACGCCGGCGCCTCAGCCCGCGGCGGTTTCCGCCCCGGCGCCCACGCCGGCTCCGCGGCCCGCGCCAGCTCCGGCCGCTGCCCCCGCGGCCGCGCCCGCCCGCTCGCCGTTCGGCGCGTCGGACCCGGCGGCCAAGGCGCGGCGGCTGGCGCGTGCGCTCGTGTCGGACATCGTGACGTACCATCCCGAGCGGCGCGACAAGTCGCTGGCGGACGGCACGATCAAGCGCGAGTTCATGGAGGAGATCAAGAAGAGCTGGGAGGAGTACGTGGGCCAGGTGGGCACCGACACGGCCCGGAGCACCCCGCACTTTCGCGACGCGCTGAACGAGATCCTGGCCAAGGGGCAGAGCATTTTTTGACGACAGTGCCGAATGCCAAGCGACAAGTGCCAAGTCTTTGTGCTCGTGCTTGGCACTAGTCACTTGGCACTTGGTACTTTCCACTTGGCACTGCCCCGGGGAACGCATACATTCCCCGCGGTTTACCAAGCTCATGGGGCCGTCCTCCCGGGCGGCCCCATTTCGTTGTCGGAATAACAACCGGAAAACGCGCTACTGATGAGCACCGACCTTCGTTCGGACCTGGACACGTACCGCAGCCGGCTCGACGAGCTAGGGAGGTTTCTTTGACCTCGAAGCGCGCACGGAAAAGCTGAAGGCGCTCGAGTCGCGCATGGAGAACCCGTCGTTCTGGAACGACGGCGAAAAGGCACGCGAGGTCATCGCTGAAGTCAACCAGCTCAAGGGGTGGACGGAGCCCTGGCAGCGCATGTCGGCCAGGGTCACGGACCTGGGCGAGATGCTGGAGCTGCTGGAGATGGAGCCCGATGCCGGGCTGGCCGAGGACCTGGAGCGCGAGGTGGAGGCCATCGGCCCCGCGCTGGAGGAGCTGGAGCTCAAGAACATGCTCCAGGGCCCCGACGACCACCGCGACGCGCTGGTGACCATCCACCCCGGCGCCGGCGGCACGGAAAGCCAGGACTGGGCGGAGATGCTGCTGCGGATGTTCACCCGCTGGGGCGAGCGCAAGGGCTTCGAGGTGGAGCTGCTCCACCTGCAGGAGGGTGAAGAGGCGGGGATCAAGGACGCCACGCTGGAGATCCGCGGGCAGTACGCGTACGGATTCCTCAAGGCCGAGCGCGGTGTGCACCGGCTGGTGCGCATCTCGCCGTTCGACAGCGCGGCGCGGCGGCACACGTCGTTCGTCTCGGTGTTCGTGTACCCGTCGGTGGACGACACCATCGAGATCGAGATCCGCGAAGAGGACATCGAGATGGACGTGTACCGCGCGTCGGGCGCGGGCGGGCAGCACGTCAACAAGACGTCGTCCGCCGTGCGGCTGCGGCACATGCCCTCCGGAATCGTGGTGGCGTGCCAGCAGGAGCGGTCGCAGCACAAGAACCGCGCGACGGCCATGAAGATGCTCAAGGCCGCGCTCTACCAGCGCGCGCTGGAGGCGCAGGAGAAGGAAAAGGCCAAGCTGGAGAACACCAAGACGGACATCGCCTTTGGCAGCCAGATCCGTTCGTACGTGTTCCAGCCGTACACCATGGTGAACGACCACCGCACGGAGCTCAAGATCCCCGACGTGCAGAAGGTGATGGACGGCGACCTGGATCCCTTCATCCACGCGTACCTGCGGCAGTACGGGGCCGTGCACTCCGATGAGTGACGAGACGACCGCCCTCCCGGCCGAGGGCGTGCCGGGAGACGAGCGCGTGGTCGCGGACCGCGTGGCCAAGCTGGCCCGCCTGCGCGAGCGCGGGGTGGAGCCGTTCGCCTATTCGTTCAATCCCACGCACGCGGCCGCGGAGGCGCTGGACGCCTTCGCCGCGCACGAGTCCGCGCACCCGGCCGCGGAGATGGGGGAGACCGTCCGCATCGCCGGACGGATCGTCAGCAAGCGGGTGATGGGCAAGAGCACCTTCGCCCACCTGGCGGACCGGACGGGGAAGATCCAGCTGTACCTGCGGGTCAACGACCTGCCGGACTCCTACGACGTGCTGGACCTCGTCGACCTGGGCGACTGGGTGGGCGCGGAGGGCACGCTCTTTCGCACGCGCACGGGCGAGGTGTCGCTCAAGGCCGTGTCGTTCCAGCTGCTGGCCAAGTCGCTGCGCCCCCTGCCGCTGGGCAAGGAAGAGACGGACCCGGAGACGGGCGAGCGCCGGGTGTACAGCGGCTTCACGGACGTGGAGGCGCGCTACCGGCAGCGGTACGCGGACCTGGCCGTGAACCCGGAGGTGCGCGGCACCTTCGTCATGCGGGCCAGGCTCGTCCGCGCGCTGCGGCAGTTCCTGGACGACCGCGGCTTCGTGGAGGTGGAGACGCCCATCCTGCAGCCGCTGTATGGCGGCGCGCTGGCCCGGCCCTTTACCACGCACCACAACGCGCTGGACATGCAGCTCTACCTGCGCATCGCCGTGGAGCTGTACCTCAAGCGCCTGATCGTGGGCGGCAT
>DATING010001347.1:0-4366 GCA_035474555.1 Longimicrobium sp.
GAACCCCCTCTCGGGCTCGCAGATCTTTCGCCTGCTCATGTGGATGGGCGAGGAGCACGCGCACCGCGGGACCGGGTGCCTGGCCTTCTTCTCCATGCTGTGGTCGCTGAACCGGGGGCACCAGGGCGCGGCGATCGACCCGGCGGTGCCGAGTGCCTACGTTACCGCCAAGTGCGTGCTTCCCCTGATCCTGCTGAACACGACCTGCCGGCAACGCGCACGGCTCTACCGGACGCTCGCGGAAAGCCTGCGCATGCTCGCGAAGAACCGCGTCCCCAACGACCGGCACAAGTACTGGTGCTTTTGCAGCGACCTGGAGGAAATGCGGCGCGCGGTAGGCGACCTGTCGGAGATCGCGGTGGGGCGCGAGGCGCTGCGGGAGCTGGAGGCCGCGCTGGCGGAGGAGATCAGCGGGATCGACCTGGAGACGGACACGGCCGCGCTGTACGAGCGCGTGGTGCGAAAGGTCGCCGGCACCCTGGAGAAGGTGCGTGCCACGGCCGCCCACTCGTACGGCGACACCACGCGCATCCTCCGGCAGATCCGCCGGCAGATCCTGCGTCCGCTGCGCGTGGCGGCGCACGGGGGCAGGCCGGGGTCCCGGCGCCGCGTCGCGGCCATGCTTGCAAAGTTCGAGGCCCGCGGCTTCAAGTTCCTGCGGCCGGGCGCGGACCTCTCGGCCGAGTACCAGGACCGGCTGGAGGACATCCTGAACGGCGCGCAGGTGAGCGCCATCCAGTGCGGGCAGATCATCAGCGAGCTGGGCCGGGCGGCCGACATCCGCCCCGGGGGGACGTGCGAGACCCTGGCCCGCGCGCTGGAGCTGCTCGCCGTCGCCAACCAGAACGTGGCGGAGCTGGTGCAGGAGCCGGTTTCGCACCACGCCGCCTGGTGCTCCACGGTCGCCAACCGCGAGATCGCCTACGCCAGCGCCGACAACCTCACGGACTTCGACGCCGCCGAGCTGGTGAGCGCGCTCGCCGTGTCCATGCGCACCCGCCTGCTGGAGACCCGTCTGCAGGTGGCCGACGGGGTCAGCAAGGCCCTGGTGGGGGTGCAGCGCGACGGCAGCTGGCGCCTGGGGCACCCGTTCTTTTCGCCCGACGGCACCCTGGGGATGCGGCCGCCCACGGCCGACGTCGTGTGGACCCTTACCGCCGCCATCAAGGACCACCCGGACATCCGCACCGCCGACGGCGACCTGTTCCGCTTCGTGGACTGGCTGGAGCGCACGCAGCGGCGTGTCCGCCGGTCGTCGCTGGTGATCCCGCAGGCGGGCGCCCTGGCCGCGGCCGGCCGGGGGGACCTGGAGCGCCGCGTGGTGGAGTACCTGGACGGGCTGGAAGACGTTTCCGACGTGGGCTGGCCCCTGGACCGCATCCGCCTGCCGGGGAGCATCCACCTGGCGACCACCGCCTATTCCGTCAACGCGCTGCTGTCCGTGCGCGACATGAGCGAGCACCGGCTGTGGCAGCTGTGCCAGGAGCGGTTCACCATCGTCACGGAAGGGCTTCCGCTCAAGAAGGTGGACCCGGTGGACCTGCTCGCCCCGCACACGGCCAGGCTGCACAGCATCCTGGCCACCATGGCGCGGACCACGCGGGCCGGCGGAAGCGGGGCGACGTACTCGCTCGTGCTGCATGGCCCCCCGGGGTCGTCCAAGACCGCGGTGGCCGAGGCGCTGGCCCGCGAGATGTGGCGGGGGACGCGCCGCTGGGGGCGCACGCAGAGCCGCATGATCCGCGTCACCCCGGCGGACTTCACGCGCCTGGGGGAAGACCGCATCGACGCCGAAGCCGCGCTCATCTTTCGCCTGCTGCGCCACGTGCGCGGGGTGACCATCCTGTTCGACGAGGTGGACGACCTGCTGCGCCGCCGCAACGCGGACGCCGAGCGGCCGCGGTTCATGGACCTGGTCACCCCGGCCATGCTCAACCGGCTGCAGGACCTGCGCGACGTCTGCAAGTACCAGGAGGTGTGCTTTCTCTTTGGCACCAACTACATCGAGAACATCGAGCCCGCCCTGATGCGCGCGGGCAGGATCGACCGCAAGGTCCCGGTCGTGTACCCGGACTTCGACAGCCGCCAGGCGCTCGCGGCCAAGGCGCTGCACAAGCACGAGATGCCCGCCGGAGCCCCGGAAGCGGTGTGGGAAGAGGCGATCCAGGCGGCCGGCGAGGCGTTTGCCCGCGACACCGCCGGCTGGCCGTGGAGCAACCTGTCCAGGCTCGCGGGACGGTGGGCCGAGCAGGTGCGCGGCGCACTCGCCGCGGCGGCGAAGCCCCGACGCGGGCGTCCCCGCACGCCGGGCGTCCCGGACTTTACGTCCTGGCTGCGGACCCAGCTGGATGGAGACGCCGACCTTCCGGACCTGCGCGCGGACTACGAGGCCCGGCTGGAGCGGCTGGGGCGGCTGGGGCCGCGCAGCGGCGACCTGGAGACCGAGTTCCTGCACTACCTGGTGAGCACCGAGGTGAACGCGCCCGGGCGGATCAAGGAGAACATCAAGGCGGCCATGAGCTCCTCCCGCCTCAGCGAGCCGGACCGCAAGCGCCTGCTGGACCGCATCGACCGGCTTCCGCATGCGCAGGTGGCGGCCCCTTCGGCCACGTCCGCGCACGGCGCGCAGAGAAGCAAACGGCCCGGGCGGGCCTCCGGCAAGAACGGCGGAATTCGCAAGATCGACCGGAGCGGCTGACGCCACCCCCACGGAACGCGCCGGGCCGGATCACACGAAGGCGCTGTGGCCGGTGATGGCGCGGCCGACGATGAGCGTGTTCATCTCGTTCGTGCCCTCGTACGAGTAGATGGCCTCGGCGTCGGCGAACAGGCGGGCGGCGCCGTGCTCCAGCAGGATGCCGTTGCCGCCCATCAGGTCGCGGGCGAGCGCGACGGTCTCGCGGCACTTGGCGGCGCAGAACTGCTTGGCCAGCGCGGAGTGCTCGTCGCGCTGGGTGCCGTCTTCCTGCATCCGCGTGACGCGCAGGGCGATCCCCAGCATGGCGGTGATGTTGCCCAGCATCACCACCAGCTTTTGCTGGATGAGCTGGAACGCCGCGATGGGCCGGCCGAACTGCTCGCGCTCCCGCGCGTACCGCAGCGCGTGCTCGTACGCGCCCATCGCGCACCCCACCGCCTGCCACGCCACCCCCGCGCGCCCCATGCGGAGGATGCGCGCCACGTCCTTGAAGGTGTTCGCGCCCGGCAGCCGGTCGCCCTCCGGCACCCGGCAGCCGGTGAGGGTGATGAGCCCGCTCTGCACGGTGCGCTGGGCGATCTTCCCCGTGATCTTCTCCACCCCGTAGCCAGGGTTCTCGGTGCGGACGAGGAATCCGTGCACGGTGCCGGGCGCCTCGCCGCGGGCCCAGATCACGATCACGTCGGCGAAGGTGGCGTTGCCGATCCACTTCTTCTGCCCGTCCAGCACCCAGCCGTCCCCGTCGCGGCGGCAGCGCATCGTCAGCCCGCCGGAGGTGCCGGAGCCCACCTCCGGCTCCGTGAGCCCGAACGCGCCCACCTTTTCCCACCGGCGCAGGGCGGGGAGCCACTCCGCCTTCTGCGCATCCGATCCGGCGAGGGCGATGGAGCCCATGCACAGCCCCGCGTGCACGCCAAAGAAGCTGGCCGAGCCGGGATCCACCCGCGCCATCTCCATGCTGATGACGGCGCGCGCCACGGCCGGCGGGCCAGGCTCGTCGTGGTACCAGCTGTCCAGCAGGTCCATCCCCCGGAACGCGTCGCGCAGGGCGTGGGGGAACTCCTCCGCCTGCCAGCACGCGTTGACCACGGGCGCGACGACCTCCTCCATCACCCGGCGTACGGCCAGCCGCGTCTGCGCCTCTTCCTCCGTGAGGGTGCTGAACCAGCCGTAGAAGTCGGGGTCGATGGGCGGCGGCGGGCGGCGGTCGGTGCGATCGGCCACGGCGGTCTCCAGGGGGCGAGAGGGTTCCGTCCGGCGCCCGATGCAGGGATCGTGTGCCGGAGCCGAACGTCGTTCGGTGCAAACAGTAGATGCCCACGGTGCGGCGCGCAACCGCTGCGTGCGGGCCGTTGACAACCCCGCGAACGGCCCGGCACATTGGAGGTGAGCGAGGCTCATTTTCCCGGCGTTCCCCATCCTGCCCCTGTCGATGCAGCAACCCTGGACGGACACCGGCCTGCGTGCCGCCACCCTGGAGACCACGCGCACGCTGCTGGTGCGCGACGGCTACGAGAACCTGTCCATGCGCAAGATCGCGCGGCAGGTGGGGTGCAGCGTGAGCAGCATCTACGAGCACTTCGCGGGCAAGGACCAGCTTGTTCACGCGCTCATCGACGAGGGATTCCAGCGCTGGTACGACGAGGTGGTGGAGGCGGCGCAGGCGCC
>DATING010001348.1:0-4424 GCA_035474555.1 Longimicrobium sp.
GCGGGGGAGCCCGGTGGGGGCTCCCGCGCGTCTTTTTTCGCATGTGGCTGCCGCACAGGGATTTGGATGATGGTGGATACGCTGACGGATACGCTTGCCGGGACGACGGATGCGACGGAGTGGCGCCTGCCGCTGGGCGCCAACGTGGTGGAGGGCGGGGTGGACTTCCGCATGTGGGCGCCGGCCAGCGAGCGGGTGGACGTGATCGTCTACGGCCCGGACGCCGAGGCGGTGCACCCGCTGGAGGCGGAGGCGGACGGCTGGTTCCGCGGAGTGGTGGAAGGGATCGGGGCCGGTGCGCGCTACAAGTACCGGCTGGACGGCGCCGACGCCTTTCCCGACCCCGCCTCGCGCTCGCAGCCGGACGGCGTGCACGCGCCGTCGGAGGTGGTGGATCCTTCCACGTTCCGGTGGACGGACGACGGCTGGCGGGGCGTGCCGCTGGAGGAGCTGTCCATCTACGAGCTGCACGTGGGGACGGCGACGGAATCGGGGGATTTCGATGGATTGATCGAGCGGCTGGACGACCTCGTATCCCTCGGCGTGACGGCCGTGGAGCCGCTGCCCATCGCGGAGTTTCCCGGCGCGCGCAACTGGGGATACGACGGCGTGTACCTGTACGCGCCGGAGTCGTCGTACGGCGGGCCCGAGGCGTTCCGGCGCTTCGTGAACGCGGCGCACGGGCGCGGGCTGGCCGTGATCCTGGACGTGGTCTACAACCACCTGGGGCCGGAGGGCAACTACCTGCACGCGGTGACGGGCGGCCGCTACTTCACGGACCGCCACTGCACGCCCTGGGGCGACGCCATCGACTACGCTGACCCGGCCGTGCGCGAGTTCGCCATCCAGAACGCCATCCACTGGGCGCGCGAGTACCACGTGGACGGCCTGCGGCTGGATGCCACGCACGCCATCCTGGACGATTCGCCGCGCCACGTGCTGACGGAGATGCAGGAGCGCGTGCACGCCGCCCTCCCCGCGGACCGCCACTTCGTGCTGATCGCGGAGGACGAGCGGAACGACGAGCGGGTGGTGCTATCCGCGGGGCACGGGCTGGACGGCGTGTGGGCGGACGACCTGCATCACCAGCTGCGGCGGCACCTGGCTGGCGACCACGAGTCGTACTTCGCGGACTACACGGGCTCCATCCACGATATCGTCCGCACGCTGCGGCAGGGCTGGTTCTACGAGGGGCAGGAATCGAAGAACCATGGTGTGCCGCGCGGAACGCCGGCGGACGCGCTGCCGCCCGCCGCGTTCGTGCACTGCATCCAGAACCACGACCAGGTGGGCAACCGCGCGCTGGGCGACCGCCTGACGGACAGCGTGTCGCTCCCCGCGTACCGGGCCGCGAGCGCGCTGCTGCTGCTGTCGCCGTACACGCCGCTGCTGTGGATGGGGCAGGAGTGGGCCGCGTCCACGCCGTTCCAGTACTTCACGGACCATCCGGCGGAGCTGGGCAGGCTGGTGACGGAGGGGCGGCGCAGGGAGTTCGGCAAGTTCAGCGCGTTCGCGGACCCGGCCGTGCGCGAGCGCATCCCCGATCCGCAGGCGCCGGAGACGTTCTCGCGCTCGCGGCTGCGCTGGGACGAGCGCGAGACGCTGCCGCATTCCGGCATCCTGGCCCTGTACCGCGAGCTGCTGCGCCTGCGCCACGCGCATCCCGCGCTGCGCCGCCGCGACCGCGATGGGTTTGCCGTGGCCGCGCTGGGGGAGCACGGGCTGGCCCTGCGGCGCGAGGGAGAGGATGGGAGTGCGCTGCTACTCGTCGTCTCCTTCCAGGGCCCGCTCGCGGCGGACCTGACGCAGGCGGAAGAAACGCGCGCGGCGGATGGGTCTCGCTGGGCGCTGCTGCTCTCCAGCGAGGAAGCGCGCTTCGGCGGCGAGGAGGACGGCGCGCTCGCGACGCTGTCACGCGACGGCAAGCTGGAGATGCGCGGGGCGGGCGCCGTGCTGCTGGAGAGCGCGTAAACGGCAAAAAAGCATCACGCAGAGGCGCAGAGGAAAACAGAGAGACGCAGAGGAAACCGATCTTCCTCTGCGTCTCTCTTCTGTTCTCTGCGCCTCTGCGTGAAACGTCTTTGCAGTTCTCCGTGTCCTCCGTGTCTCCGCGCAAGATCCTGTTCTCTCTGGCGGCTACAATCTCAGACCAGCGCCGCGGCTAAACTCCGCCGCGCCGTACAGAATGCAGGCCTGTCCGCCCATGAGCAGGGCCTCTACGCCGTTCTCCCGCATCGTAGAAAGGACTTTGGGAATCGGGCTCAGGCTCAAGCTGGCCTCCCAGCAGGCGGAAGGTGTTCCAGAGGCGCATGCTCTCCGTCCAGCGCTCCTGGGGACTCAGGCGATACCAATCCAGCACCTCGGGATCCACACACCGTTCCATCGCTGGCGAGCGGAGCAGGGGCGTCTCGGATACGGGCCGTTTCTCCATCCCACCTACCCTCCTGAAGTAAATGGCGCCCGACCAAGATACGTTCACAGGTGCCCAGCGGAAAACCGGTACCTCAATCCTCCCCTCTCCTTAGTTCTCCGCGCCCTCCGCGGCTCCGCGTGAGCCGGTTTTCCTGCGCTCCTGCGCGTGAGACAATCGTTATACACGCGAACATCTTACACGCTGCCGGTCGAACGGGACTGGATCGTGCATAGGGGCGGGCCCCGCAACGGGGTGCATCTCATTCGTCACGGACCCAGACGGCAGAGCGATCGCATGGACCAGCAGCAGACCAAGACCCGGGGCGTCGCCGACATCGTCTTCCTGATCGACATCTCGGGGAGCATGGCGCCCGCCATCGACGCACTCAAGGCCAACATCGGCACGTTCGTGGAATCGCTCAGCAAGGGCGAGGGCAACAACGTGTCGCCCGTGCGCGACTGGCGCGCCAAGGCCGTGGGCTTCCGCGACTTCGAGCACGACCCGCAGCCCTTCATCGACAACCCGTTCGTCAGCGACGTGGAGGCCCTGCGCGGCCAGCTCGCCGGACTGACGGCCGAGGGCGGCGAGGACGAGCCGGAGTCGCTGCTGGACGCGCTGTTCACGGTGGCCAACATGGGGCAGACGGACAAAGGCGCGCAGAGCACCGACCCCGCCCGCTGGCGCTACCGCAGCGAGGCCGCGCGCGTGGTGGTCGTCTTCACGGACGCGTCGTTCAAGCCGACCATGAGCATCGCGGAAGCGGCGGGCGGCGGCGTGCAGGACGTGACCAACGCCATCATCAACAACCGCATCATCCTGAGCCTGTTCGCGCCCGACATGCCGGGCTACGACGAGCTCAGCCAGATCGACAAGTCGGAGTGGGAGGCCATCTCCTACCCGGGGCTCAACCCGCAGGAGGCGCTGGTCCAGTTCACCACCGACCAGGCCAACTTCAAGAACACGCTGCGCCAGCTGGCCGCCAGCGTGAGCAAGAGCGCCGAGACCATCGCGCTGTAGGCGCAGCCATCCGCCGGGCGCGGCGCGGCAAGAGGCCGCCCGCGCCCGACCGTCCGTACCAGCCGACGCATCCATGGCCAAGAAGCTCAAGGCAGGCGACGAGATCAACGGCTACACCATCACCGACGTCTTTGGCCCCGGCGCCATGGCCATCTCGTACGGCGCGCGCGGTCCGAGCGGGCAGAAGGTGTTCTTCAAGCAGTACAAGTCGCCGGCGGTCACGGTGGAGTGGTACCGCGGCTTCGTGCGCTACCAGCGGGAGCTCAACCGCCGCATCGCGGAAAGCCCGGCGCGCAACTACTGCGTGCGGGCCATCGACGCGTTCGAGGCGGTGTGGGGCGGGCGCAACTACTTCCAGGTCTTCGAGTTCGTGGAGAACGGCGCGGACCTGGGCGGCATCTTCGAGCAGGAGGCGGCGGCCAACGGCGGGCGCGCGCCGTCCGCCCCGTTCGACGCGCAGATGTGGGCGCGGCACGTGATCTGGTCCAAGGTGCTGATGAGCGGCATCAACACGCTGCACGGCGCGGGCGTGGCGCACGCGGACCTCAAGCCGGACAACGCGTTCCTCATCGAGGACCCCAGCATCGCGGCAGGCTTTCAGCTCAAGCTGATCGACGTGGACTTTTCGGTGCTCACGGACGAGACGGCGCCCTGGCACGGGCACCAGGGCTACGTGGGCAGCGACAACTACCGCTCGCCGGAGCACTTTACGGCTGGGGCGGTGCCCGGCGCGGCGTCGGACGTGTTCACCTGCGGCCTGATCCTCTACCAGCTCCTCGCCGGCCGGCACCCCTACTGGGCCGACGACCAGGCGGAGTACGCGCGCCGGGCGCTGGCCCACGCGGCGGAGCCGCCCGTGCTCGGCGGGACCATGCCCACCCCCGCCAGGAACGAGGCGGTGTCGGAGGTGATCCACCGCTGCCTGGCCCCCCGCCCCCAGGACCGGCCCACCGCCGCCGAGGTGCGCGACGTGTTGACCGGCCGGGCCGCGGCG
>DATING010001349.1:0-5797 GCA_035474555.1 Longimicrobium sp.
GGCATCTGCCGTCCCCGGCCGTCATCGGCCCCTTCGCGCGAAATCCCGTCGCCGATGCGGAAAGCGGCTGCGATCAGCCCGCGGCGGCGATGCGGAGGGCGTCCATCAGCGCGTCCACGTCATCCGCCTCGTTGTACACGTTGGGCGCCACGCGCACGGCATCCCCGCGCACGGAGACGGTGACGCGGCGCTCGCGCAGCAGCATTTGCAGGCGCGCGGGATCCACCGAGGCCGGCAGCCGCAGCCCGAACATGTGCCAGCCGCGCCACGCCTCGTCCTCCACCACGTAGCCCAGCGCCTGCGCCTCCGCCACGGCGTCGGCCATCAGCCCGCGGCAGTACGCCTGGACGTGCTCCGGGCCCCACGACTGGATCATCTCCAGCGCGGCGATCAGCATCTGCGTGAGGATGAAGGCGCTGCGCTCCCCCATGTCGTAGCGCAGGGCGCCGGGCTGATAGTCGTCCACGTACTCCACCAGGGCCGAAAAATCCTCGCTGCCGCGCCGGCCCAGCCAGGTCTCCTCCAGCGGCCGCCCCTCGTCGAAGCGCGGGCCCAGCCACATGGACGCGAGCGCGTACGGCCCCAGCATGTGCTTGTAGCTGGCGACCACCAGCGCGTCCGGCTGGATGCGCTGCACGTCGAAGGGCATGGCGCCCACGGACTGCGTGCCGTCCACCACCAGCATCGCCCCCACCTCCCGCGCCCGCGCGCCGATGCGCTCCAGGTCGAAGCGCGTGCCGTCCGCCCAGTGCACGTTGCCCAGCGCCACGAGGGCCGTCCGCTCGTCGATCGCCTCCAGCAGCCGCGCGTTCCATCCTTCGCCCCGGGCGGGGCTGCCCTGCGGCGGCTGCACGGCGCGCATCTCCGCGCCCGCATCCGCGCACATCCGCCGCCAGGGGTAGACGTTGCTGGGGAACTGCGCGTGCGCCGTGACCACGTTCTGCCCCGCGCGCAGGTCCAGGTTTTTCGCCACGGTCGCCATGCCGTAGGATACGGACGGGATCATGGCGACGCGTGACGCATCCGGCGCGTTCACGAGCCGCGCGAACAGGCCGCGCGCCGTGTGGCTGTCTGTGAAGAAGTCCTCGGGCCGGATCTGCGTGGGATCGCGGCGGCGCACGATGGCCGCCATCGCCGCCTCTTCCACCGGCTTCGCGAGCGGGCCCAGGTACGCGGCGTTCAGGTAGTGCTCGCCCGCGGGGAGCGAGAAGAGGTGGCGCTTGCTGGTGGTCATGGCGGCTCGGTGGATGGGGGCG
The DNA here is from genome assembly GCA_035474555.1 of Longimicrobium sp. GTDB lineage: Bacteria > Gemmatimonadota > Gemmatimonadetes > Longimicrobiales > Longimicrobiaceae > Longimicrobium. Next base: position 1,257 of record DATING010001349.1, read on the forward strand.
CAGGATACACCAGAGTAGCGCGCCACGCCCATGCCCGCGAGACGTGCAGCCTGCGCCCGGGTTTCCACGCATCGCCGGGACGCGGCTCGGATGATCGCGGGACGCTTCCGGGGATGACCGTCCGCCCGGAGGCGCATTCCCCCCGCCGCTCAGGCGTGTCCGGCCGTCAGGCGCACGGCGACCGCGGCTGCACCCACCGCGAGCACGGCCAGCGCCGCGAGGGAGGGCGACAGCCCGCGGTAGCGCCCGCTCAGCTGCACGCCGAAGAGCACCGCCATCACCGGCAGGCCGTGCGCGAACGCCACGCAGAGGGCCATCAGCGCCCAGCACGTCCCCGCGCAGGCGAGGCCGGAGGTCGCGCCGTAGCGGGCGCAGTCCGCGTGCGCCCGCCACCCGGCCGGGGTGATCGGCACCGTCCGCTCGCACCGGCGCGCGTGCCGCTGCCGCGCGGGGAGCACCTCCCACAGCGCCGCGACCGTCACGGCGCCCACCGCCGCCGCGGTCCATCCCGCGAGTGACGCCGCGAACGTCCACGCCGCGGTGATCGCGAGCATGGCCAGCATCCACACGGCCAGGTAGCCGGCCAGGAAGCACGCCATCGCCCGGTACCGACGCGTGGCCGACACCGCCACGTGGCGGATGCTCGGGACGGCGAGGGGCAGCATCATCGCGACGATCATGGCGACGGTCGCGAGCGCATCCGGCCCACGTGCCGGCGCGTGCCCGTGATGGCCGGCGTGCGGATGCGGGGCGACGGCCATCAGCGCCCACGCGGCTGCCGCGGCCGGTACCACCCACCACGCGGGGTGCCGCCGTACGAAATCGCGCACCTTCCCGAGCACGCCGGCGGAGGGGACCGGCTGCGTGCCTGCTGTTGCCTGGATCACGGGTTCGCTCCGTTGGATGGACTTTCCGAGAGGGTTCTCAGACCGCATCCACCCCATAGAGGGACCACGTCGAGCGGATTTCCGCATCCGCCCGCCGTCCAGGCGAACCGCGCGTGAATCGCGAAATCGCGCTGGACGCGTTCATCCGCCTCGATGTTTCTCACCGCTGGCGTATGGGAAGCGCTCCGATCCGCACACCCGCGAACCGCCACTGGCGAACTCGCCCAGGGCCACGATTCTCCAGGTTCCGCCGTCGCGCTCCGCCACGAAACAACGGTGGCGCAAAGGAAATACGCAGATTCATGGATTCCAGGCGTGCGGCTATTGCGGGACTTATTCCACGGCTGACGCATCCGTAGCGCTCTCGTTTCGCCACCTGTGGACCGATGTACGCCTGATGCCATCAGGCAAGTTGACGAAGGTCACGCCTGTCGCTACCGTAGGGAACGCGGCGTTCTCCCGTCGTTTTCACTCTCATAAATCGCCCGCACCACACGCACTCGCAGTGCGTGGTCATGCTTGCTCACGCGGTGGGCCTTGTGCGGAACGAATCACCTTTTTACATTGGACTGAGTCCAAATATGCTGCCCAGGGGAAAGCAGGTGCAGGGGCCGCGCTTCGACCTCGAGCAGTTCCAGGCCGAGCTGCAGTCCGACAACTTTCACGTGTACCGAACGCGGGCGCTGGACCCCATCCGCACCGCGCTGCGGTGCAGTGCGCGGCAGGCGCGGGGGTTCGCCAGGCAGGTGGTGCTGGCGCTGCAGCCCGACGACTACGCGTACACGCTGTCGATGCCCAACGGACAGGTGCAGGACGTTTACGGGGCGCTCATCAAGGCCGATGGGTGGTACCTCAAGATCGAGATCCACATGGACGACGGGCAGCCGGGGATCGTCTCCTGCCACCCCGCCGAATACGACATCATCACCATCCGCGGCACGGTGCCGCGCTCAACCTGGAGGGAGTGATGCCCAACAAAGTCGTGCGTACGGCGCGGGCGTGCGGAAGCTGTGGCGAAGGCATGCTGCGCCCCACCCGCGTGGTGGGGATGGCGATGGAGCACCGCGACGACCCGGCGGTGCGCATCCGCAGCGAGCTGGTGCTGCCGGTGTGCGACGCGTGCGGCGACATGGCGCTCGATGCTCTCCAGGCGGCCGCGCTGGACGAGGCGCTGGAGGAGGCGTACCGCCGCAAGCGCCTGCGCCAGCAGCGCGCGCTGATCAACGACCTGCGCCGGCGCGGCATCTCGCAGCAGCAGATCGAGCGGTTCGCGGACCTGTCGCCGGGGTACGTCTCCAAGCTGCGAAAGGACAAGCTGGCATCCGGCAGCACGTTCCGGCTGCTGTACCTGCTCCACGAGTTTCCCCGCGAGGCGGTGGACGCCGTCAGCCGGTTGGACCCCCGGCTGGGGGAGATGCGCGCCCGGATCGAGGCCGCGGCGAACTGACCCGGACCGCACGAAAGTCTCAATCTCCACGCAGAACCCCGGCGACAGTCCATGTCGCCGGGGTTTTCCGTATCCGCCATGACCCCGACTATTCCACCGCTGTCGCGTCCCGAACGCTCCGATTTGGACAGGTATGGACCAATCTGCATCAGGTGGCATCAAGCAAGTTGACGCCGTAAACGAGAGTCGCTACCGTTGGGGTCCGGTGGGTTTTGACCGCGAACAATCCTGGTAAAACGGAGCACTCCATTGCTCGCACGAGTCCTTTCCGGCGCCGTGCTCGGCATCGACGCGTACCTCGTCACGGTCGAGGCCGACGTGGCCAGCGGCCTCCCCGCGTTCACCACCGTCGGCCTGCCGCAGGGCGCGGTGAAGGAAGGCCGCGAGCGCGTGATCGCTGGGGTGCAGAACAGCGGCTACCTGGTGCCGCCCAAGCGCATCACGGTGAACCTGGCCCCGGCCGACATCGCGAAGAGCGGCAGCGGGTTCGACCTGCCGATCGCCATGGGCATCCTGGCCGGCACGGGGCAGATGCGCGCCATCCAGCGGCTGGAGCGCTACCTGTTGATCGGCGAGCTGGCGCTGGACGGGGCGTTGCGCCCGGTACGCGGCGCGCTCCCCATCACCATCGCGGCCAAGGCGGCGGGGCTCGCGGGGATCGTGCTGCCGGAGGAGAACGTGGCCGAGGCGGCGGTGGTGGACGGGGTGGAGGTGCGGGGGGCAAAGACGCTCAAGGAGGTGATCGGGTTCCTGGAGGGGTCGGCGGAGCTGCCCGTGGCCGCCCTGGACCGCGAGGCGCTGTTCCGCACGGCCTCGGCGTACGAGGCGGACTTCGCGGACGTAAAGGGGCAGGAGCACGTGAAGCGCGCGCTGGAGGTCGCGGCGGCGGGGGCGCACAACATCCTGATGGTGGGGCCGCCGGGCTCGGGGAAGACGATGCTGGCGCAGCGGATCCCCGGCATCCTCCCGCCGCTGACCTTCGACGAGGCGCTGGAGACCACCAAGATCCACTCCGTCGCCGGGCTCATCGGGGGCGGGAAGTCGCTCATCGTGGGCCGGCCGTTCCGGAACCCGCACACGACCATCTCCGATGCGGGGCTCATCGGCGGCGGCTCCAATCCCCGGCCGGGCGAGGTGTCGCTGGCGCACAACGGGGTGCTGTTCCTGGACGAGCTGGCGGAGTTCCGGCGCAACGTGCTGGAGGTGATGCGGCAGCCGCTGGAGGACGCGCGCGTGACGTTGAGCCGCGCCGCCGTGTCGCTCACCTATCCGTCGCGCTTCATGCTGGTCGCCGCGATGAACCCGTGCCCCTGTGGATTTCACGGCGACGGCCAGCGCCGGTGCACCTGTGGCCCTCTCGCCGTGCAGAAGTACCTGGGGCGCGTTTCGGGGCCGCTGCTGGACCGCATCGACCTGCACGTGGAGGTGCCGGGCGTGCGCTATCGCGATCTGACCGACACGCGCGCGGGCGAGCCCTCGGAGCGCATCCGCGAGCGGGTGACCCGTGCGCGCGAGCTGCAGCGGGCGCGCTTCGCGGGGCGGCCGGACATCCACGCCAACGCGCACATGGTGACGCGCGACATGCGGCTGTTCTGCCACATCGGCGAGGGGAGCGACGCGCTGCTGCGCACGGCCATCTCGCGGCTGGGGCTGTCCGCGCGCGCCTACCACCGCGTGCTCAAGATCGCGCGCACCATCGCGGACCTGGACGGCGGCTCCGACATCACCACCGCGCACGTGGGCGAGGCCATCCAGTACCGCTCGCTGGACCGCGCCGCGCCCCACGCGCCCGCCACGGCGGCGTAGACAGGTACAAACCGAGGAGCCCCGCCATCCACGAGGGACTGGCGGGGCTCCTTACCTCGACGACACCGGCCGCAGCCCGCAGGCTTTGCGCGACCAGCACCGCTACCGAGGAATTACACCGGGAATATAGCCAAATCCACACTGCCAGGGAAGTGGGTGAATGGATGAAGATGAACAAAGAGCCACACGCCACGATCATCGCCGGACCCAACGGCGTGGGAAAGAGCACCGTTGCTCCGCGCCTGATGGCGGAGTTCGGTACCCGCGTCTTTCTGAACGCGGACGTGATTGCGAAGGAGCTCAGTCCCGACGATCCGGCCCGCGCGGCAGTTGCGGCGGGGCGGATCATGCACCGGCAGCTGAACAGTGCACGGGAGCGAGGCGAGAGCTTCGCGCTGGAA
>DATING010001350.1:0-2823 GCA_035474555.1 Longimicrobium sp.
CCATCAACAAACTCTTACCCAACAACACCCTCTACCAATCACGCATCCAGCGGCGGCGTCCACAGCGCGCCGTCCATCCGCACCACCAGGTTGGCGATGGTGGATTCCGTCAGCTCCCCGCGCTCGTTCACCAGCAGCACGTCGTCGCAGTCCGGGCGGGCGGCGGCGCGGCGCTCGTATGCATCGCGGCGCGTGGTCTTGTGGTAGAGCATGGGGTCGCGGCTGTCCACCGGCTCCCCGCAGACCGCCACCCGCGGAAACGGAGGCGCCCACGACAGCTCGGTGGATTCCACCGACATCACCCCGTCGCGCTCCAGCAGCACGCGCACCCGCAGCGGGTCCGGGAAGAACGCGAACAGGGCGGGCAGGAGGGAGGCACGGGCCAGCTCCTCGTTGAACCGGTAGCCAAAGTACTCCGCGGAGGCGGCCATGCGCGCCAGGTGGCCCTCCAGCAGGTACCATCCGCGCCCCGGCTCCCACAGCATCGTCTCCAGCAGCTCGAAGTCCGCCGGCGCGCGGCGGGCGAACGCGGCCTTGGACCACGTCTCCCCGTACTCCGCCGCCGCGTCGCTGTCCCACGTGACGCCGCTCCCCACGCCCAGCTCCGCCGTTCCCGCGCCCGCGTCCAGCAGCAGCGTGCGGATCCCCACGCTGAACACCGCCTCCCCCGGCGACACGAAGCCGATGGCGCCGCAGTACACGCCGCGCGGCCCCGTCTCCATCTCCCGGATGATCTCGGTCGTCCGCACCTTGGGCGCCCCCGTCACGGAGCCGCAGGGAAAGAGCGCGCGAAAGACGTCCGCCAGCCCCGCGTCCGGCCGGGGCACGGCGCGGATGGTGGACGTCATCTGGTGCACCGTCTCGTAGCGCTCCACGTCGAACAGCCGCTCCACCCGCACGCTCCCGAAGTCCGCCACCCGCCCCGCGTCGTTCCGCAGCAGGTCCACGATCATCAGGTTCTCCGCGCGGTCCTTGGGCGACGCCGCCAGCTCCGCCGCCAGCGCGCGGTCCTCCTCCACCCACCGCCCGCGCGGCCGCGTCCCCTTCATGGGCCGCAGCTCCAGCCCGTCCGCGTCCAGGCGAAAGAACAGCTCGGGAGATGCGGATACGACGGACCGGCCGCCGCCCAGGTCCAGGAACGCGCAAAAGCCGGAGCGCTGCCCCAGGCACAGCCGCTCGTACAGGGCGCGGGGATCGCCGCGAAAGGAGGCCGTCAGGCGGGTGGTGAGGTTGACCTGGTAGGTGTCGCCGGCGGCGATGAGCTCGCGGATGCGGCCGATGCGCTCCCCGTACGCGGCCTCGTCCAGGTCCATGCGCCACGGACCCAGCTCCGCCCGGCCGTCCGCCGCCTCGTATTCGGGATGCGCGTCCTCGCGGCGCTCGTACAGCGTGAACCAGGCGAGGGGCAGGCGCGGGTCGGGCGGATGTGTGGCAAAGGCGGGATCGAACGCGGGCGCCGCCTCGTACGCCACGAAGCCGGCCGCGTGCAGCCCCTCCGCCACGGCGCGCTCCACGGCGGCGAGGACGGGGAGCACCTCGTCCAGCGTATCCGCCCGCAGCACCCCGCGCGCGCCGTCGAAACGGAACGAGCGCCCGCCGCCGGGCGCGTCGAAGCGCACGGCGGCGGGCGCCATGCCCCGCTCCGCGTCCATTTCCTCCATCGCCTCCCGCACCGCGTCCCTCATCCGCGCCTCTTCGCGAAGTCCGTCCTCCAGAGAGGCAGCAAGATCGGCCCCGCGGCGGGGTCCCGCAATCGCGCGGCTAGGCGACGGCCATCCCGTCTTCCGCCCCTTGCATCGCCGCAGGCTCGGGCGGTGACGCCTCCGCGGCCGGCGCGGACCCGCAGGATGCCTCCGGCACGCCCCGCGCGCGCACGGGGACGGCGGCGCGGCACCAGAAGCGAAGGTCCTCGTCCGGCCGCTCGTGCCAGTTGACGGGAAGCGGCGCCAGCCGGCGCTTCTCCGTCCCGCAATCGAAGCAGAGCCAGCCCTCGGCCAGGTCGCGCGGGAGGTGCGAGCCATGGCTGGAGCGGAAGTCGCTCACGCGCCCCGGGATCACCTCCCACACGCTCCAGGTCGCGCCGTCCGGCGACTCGAATGTGCGTACTGCCATTGGTAAGTACCCTTGTGGTAACAGGTTGCTCCGATTGTAACGCAAACGCCGCGCCAGTGGCGACTGATACCCCACGTGGGGTGCATCTGCAACGAATCCGCGCCCCAGACAGGGTGCAGGACGCCCGATCTGCTACACCTGTTTTTTCTCGCACAGCGTTTGCAAAGGTCCCCCGCCCCGATGGCTGGGGCGCGGAAGGCGCTCCGGGAAACGCAGCAACCTACATCCCAGGGGGGATACGATGGCAAACGATCCGATGGACCGCGTGGTTCCGCTCAACTCGCTCTCCGGCTACAAGGTGGCCGACGGCGAGCCGGACATCCGCGGCTGGGACGTGGTGGCCTCGGACGGGCGGCGGCTGGGGCGGGTGGACGACCTGCTGGTGGACACGCAGGCCAACAAGGTGCGCTACGTGAACGTCGAGGGCGGGCCCCAGGGCCACGTCACCATCCCCATCGGCTACGCGCGGCTGGAGCGCGACAGCAAGCAGGTGCTGGTGGACCGCGTGAGCGACGAGCAGTTCCAGGCCCTGCCGGCGTACAACCGCGGTGGCCCCGTGACGCGCGACTACGAGGAGCAGGTGGGGCGCGCCTGCAACCTGAGCACCTCGCCGGCCACGCCGGACTTCTACGAGCGCGAGGAGTTCCGCGGCGGCGACGTGCGCATGCAGCTGAACGAGGAGCAGCTGGCGGTGGGCACGCGCGAGGTGTC
>DATING010001351.1:0-6877 GCA_035474555.1 Longimicrobium sp.
TCCCGCAAACTGCGCGGGAGAGGGGGAGAACTTCACCGCGCGCGACGGAGTGCCGTCGAAGGGAAGGCATGCAGGCGCGCGACGAGGGTAATGTACGTGCCCCGTGCTCGCTGCACACGTTCCGCCTCTGAACAACCCCTCCCCCGAAGTTGGGGGAGGGGTCGGCCGCCGTCGCGAGGAACGAGCGAAAGGCCGGCCGGGGGAGAGGGCTCCCGTCGCTCGCGACGGCACTCCGCCACTCCCCACCCCACTTCGCCCGTGGCCGGGCCGCAGTTGCAGGCCGTACCCTGTAACCTGTCCCCTGTACCCCGCAGTTCCTGCCGTTGACCCGCAGCTCCCGCCCCGCCTACGCCGCCCGCTCCGCCTGCCGCGCCAGCTTCAGGTTCTCGATCATCTCCTCCAGCGACCCGTCCACCAGCTGCTGGAGCGCGTGGGTCGTAAAGCCGATGCGGTGATCCGTCACGCGGCTCTGGGGATAGTTGTACGTGCGGATCTTGGCCGAGCGGTCGCCGGTGCCCACCTGCGACTTGCGGTCGCGGGCGCGCTCGGCCTCCTGCTCGGCCACGCGCATGTCCAGCAGGCGCGAACGAAGGACGCCCATGGCCTTGTCCTTGTTCTTGTGCTGCGACTTCTCGTCCTGGCAGGTCACCACCAGCCCCGTGGGGAGGTGGGTGATGCGCACGGCGCTGTCCGTGGTGTTCACCGACTGCCCGCCGGGGCCGGAGCTGCGGTAGACGTCGATCTTGAGCTCGTTGGGATTGATCTGCACGTCCACCTCCTCCGCCTCGGGCAGCACGGCCACCGTGGCGGCGGAGGTGTGGATGCGCCCCTGCGTTTCCGTGGCCGGCACGCGCTGCACGCGGTGCACGCCGCTCTCGTAGCGCAGGTCGCCGTACGCGTGCGCGCCGCGGACCACGAACACGGCTTCCTTGTAGCCGCCCGCCGTCCCCTCCGACACGCTCACGAGCTCCACCTTCCACCCGCGGCGGTCGGCGAAGCGCTGGTACATGCGGAACAGGTCGCCCGCGAACAGCGCCGCCTCGTCGCCGCCGGTGCCGGCACGGACTTCCACCACGGCATCGCGGTCGTCCAGCGGGTCGCGGGGGATGAGGAGCAGCTTGAGCTCGTCTTCCAGCCGCGCCACGTCCGCCGTGAGCCGCTCCGCCTCTTCGCGCGCCATGGCGGCCATCTCGGGATCACCGGCGGCATCGTCCAGCATCTCCCGCGCGCCGGCGAGCTCCTCTTCCGCACGGGTCAGGCGGGCGGCGGCCTCCACCACCTGCGCGAGCTGCGAATGCTCGCGCGAAAGGTCGCGCATCCGCCTGGGATCCGCGTGGATGTTGGGATCGGCGAGCTGGACCGAGAGGTCTTCGTAGCGGGCCTTGGTTTCGGCGATGCGGTCGTGCATGAACGACAGTGCGAAAGTGCGAGAGTGCGAAAGTGCGAAAGTAGGGGATTCGGAGCGCCGCCCGCCCAGCGGCGTTTCTGCTATTCCCTACTCCCTATTCCCTATTTCCTATTCCCTGCCGTTCAGGCCTGGATAGAGAGAGAGCCGGGGTTTTGGCCCCGGCTCTCACCCTGATGCTGATGCTTACTTGGCGGCGTACCGCTGCCGGAACCGCTCCACGCGGCCCGCCGTGTCCATCAGCTTCTGCTTGCCCGTGTAGTACGGGTGGCAGTTGCTGCAGACGTCGACGCTGATGTCACCCTTGGTGGTACGCGTCTGGAAGGTATTGCCGCAGGCGCAGTGCACCGTGGCGGTCTGATAATTCGGATGGATGTCGGCCTTCATGTGCTCCACCTTTGGGCTGGCATTGGTACTGCACCGCCGACCAACCCCGCGGACGGAGTGCACGCGGGCGGTCAGGGAAACGTGAATCATAACGGAACTGCCGCGTTGGGGCAACCGGCCGGGGCATCTCGCCGCCACACCGGCATCGCCTCGAACGCGGCTCGTGCTGGACGTTGATACACCGGATGCGGGATTCGGTGCGGATGCGAACGCGCCGGCCCCGCCGCACGGTGCGGCGGGGCCGGCGGACTGCCGTGTCCGGACGGGACCGGGAAGGGTCGTCTACGATGCGCGGTACGTCGGTGCTACTCTACGTTGATGTTGCAGCACTTCCAGCCGTCGTCCTCGCCCAGGCAGGGATCGCCGCAAAAGGCGCAGGCGTTCTCCTCATCGATTCCCGGACGGTACCAGCACTGCTTGTCGTGCTCCGGCCCCTCTTCCACGGCCGAGGCCGACGAGACCTGCCCCATCCCTGCCCCCAGCAACACGGCAAGCGCGATCAGCATACGTGTACGCATGAGTACCTCCTCCAGTTCGGTGTCGGTGGTCCCGGCCCCGTCCGGCCGTCCAGCCCGCCTTCCTACCGGATCAGGGTGCCGAGCTCCTGCGCAAAGGAGCGTACGCGCGTGTTCCCGAAGCGCCGGGGATGCGACACGCCCGAGACCGTTCCCGTGCGGGGATCCGCCACCACCAGCGCGGGCGTCGCCGGGGCGGCCCCGCCCTCCAGCAGCTCCGCCGGGGGGAGCCGCAGCACCCCCGCGTGCCGCACGTGCTCGCGGCGAAGGAACCGCCCCACCGTCCCTTCCGACGCGGAGTCCGTGGCCACCAGGAGTGCCAGCCCCGGCCGGGCCGTGCGGCGCACCTCGCGCAGCTGCCGGCCCAGGTCTTCGCAGACCAGGCAGTCGCGCGCCTTGAGCACCACCAGCACCACCGCCGAGTCCGGCGCAATGCCCCGCACGCGGGCCAGGGCGCCGGGCGCGAGCGTTCCCCGCACGGGTGCGGTGGCGGAGTCGTACGCGGCCGCCGTGGGGGGCGCGGCCGGCGCTTGTGCGGCGGCCACGCGGCGCGCACTGGCCCGCTGCCCCGCGGCGTGCGCGGCGCCCCATCCGCCCAGGAACAGGAGGGCGGCCACGGCGGCCGTGCGTGCGGCGCCCCCCCTCACGGGGCCCCCTTGGCCAGGACGGCCGGCGTGGCGCGCAGCCGCATGAGCTCGTAGGAATCCATCTCTGCCGAGGCGTAGCGCAGCAGCAGGCCGCGTCCCTGGCGGTCGCGCCCCAGCAGGGCGCCGGGCAGATCGCGCCGGCCCAGGATGCGCACGCCCTCGGGGCGCGCGGCCGCCAGGATGTACGTTCCGCCTTCCAGCGGGTCCGTGCCGTGCTCCGCGTCGTACGCGGCCACCTGCATGGCCACGGTGCCGCTGTCCAGCGCCACCAGGCCGATGACGTTGCGGTTGCCGTGCGTAAAGGAGCGGCCGTCCGCGGTCCGCTCGCGCTCGTTGGCGCGGGCAAAGAGGGCGCGCGTGCTCACCAGCGGCTGCACCGGGTCCACGGCCTGCGCGCCCACGCGCCGCCCCTGGTAGTCGAACACCCACACGCTGTCGCCGCCCACCAGGGCCGCGAACACGTATCCGCCCGCCGCGTCGGCCACCAGGCCGGTGCGCCGCACCACGCGGGGGTCGGTGCCCAGGTACGCGGACGCGTTGAAGAACGAGGCCACCCGCGAGCCGTCCGGGCGGATGAGCCCCAGCAGCTCGCCGCGCGCGGCGCCCGCCACCGCGGCCACGAGCAGGAAGAGCGAGTCGTCCACCACCCGCACGGAGAACGGCATGGGCCAGGTGCGGCGCGACACCGCCAGCGAGCGCGCGTACCGCCCGTCCGGCCCGAAGATCGTGATGCGGCTGCCCGTCAGGTCGTACGCCATGAGCGAGTCGCCGTAGGCCTGGGCCGTGGTGAGCCCCGCGAACTCGCCGGGCCCGTGCCCCGCCCGCCCCACCGTGCCGGCGCGGCGGCCGTCCGGGGCGTACAGCTTGAGGTTCTTGTCCGAAAGGTCCGTCACCACCAGGGCCCCGCCCGGGGCCTCGGAGATCCACTCCGGCCGCGCCAGCCCGTAGCCGTCGTCGTCGCGCAGCGGCACCACCGGCTCCACCGCGAGCTCGCGCGCCCCGACCCGCGCCAGGGGGAGCTCGTGCCCCCGCTCTCGCGCGCAAGCGGCCATCAGCAGCAAAAGTACGATTCCCCCCGACCACGACCGAGCACGCATACGTCCTCGCGGATTTGTGGTGGATGGCGCTCGCGTCCCGGGCCCCGGCGCGGAAAGCACCGGACCCGTGATGCGCTGAAATCGCTTTCATTTCAGGACGGGATACAGATAGTCCGGCGAGGCGATGCTGTCAAAGGTTTTCTTTTTCGTCGCCTCTGCCGGTGGGGGCCACGCCCGCGCGAGATGGTCCAGCGGGGGATGGCGAAGCGAATCGGCCCAGGAGGAAAATCAAACGGGCGCACGGCAGTGATGCCGTGCGCCCGCCGGGTTCCGGACGGCGCGGCGCCAGGCCGGACCGTCCTTCTTCCCCTCATCCCACCGCCATGGGGCGGCTTACTGCGATTCCTTCCAGTCCATCAGCATGCGGCGGATGTCGTCGCGGTGCTGGCTCTCGTCCACCACGAGGTTCTCCAGCTGCACCTTTACGCTGATCTCCCCCAGCTCCTCGGCCTGCTGCAGGCGCTTGGTGTAGCGCTCGATGGTATCCACCTCGGCCTGCAGGGCGTTCTCCAGCATCTCGCGGTTGGTGCGCGGGATGGGCACGGGCTTGACCTCCGTGGTGGGAATGCCGCCCAGCGCCACGATCTTGTCGGCGAGAAAGGCGGCGTGCCCCAGCTCGTCCGGGATCTCGCCCTCGAAAAAGCCCCGCAGCTCCTGCCGCCACGGCCCCGTCACCAGCGAGGCGTAGGTGCGGTACATCACCACGGCCTGGTACTCGGCCGCGAGATCCTCGTTCATCCCCTCGATCAGCTCCCTGACGTCCGCCATCGTTCCCATCCCTCTTTTCGTCGTCGGTTGTCCTGCCGTGTCGCCGGACGCGACGTCAAGAAACGAGCCGTGCCGGCCCCTGCAGCACCACCTCGCGCCCGTCCTGCGCGGAGCGGTACGCCGCCTCGGCCAGCCGCATGAGCACCAGGTGCTCCCGGGGCGAGACCGCCTCGCGGTCGCCCCGCACCACCTCGATGAACTGCGCCAGCTCGTTGCGGTAGCTGGCCGTGAACAGGTTCTCGCGCGCGGCGGGGACGGACGGCGTGACCTCCACCAGCCCCGCAGGCATCTCCTTGAACACGGCCAGGGGCGAGAGCGAGCCGCTGCCCGTGGAGCCCAGCAGGTTCAGGTACTGCCGGTCGCGCTGGGCCAGCAGGTTCCAGGTGCACTCCAGGTTGACGACGCGGTTGCCCTCCAGGCTCACCACGAGCATGGCCGCGTCCTCCACCTCGCTCCCCGGGCGCGAGTACATGTGCGCCGACACCCGCTCCGGCGTGGGGTAGTCCAGCGTCCACAGGGCCAGGTCCAGCATCTGCAGCCCCAGGTCCATGAACGCGCCGCCGCCCGCCGTGGCCTTGCGCTCGCGCCAGGTGCGGCCGCGCGGGCGGTAGCGGTTGAGCCATCCCGTGCGCAGGTAGTACACGTCACCCAGCTCGCCGCCCGTCACGAACTGGCGCAGGGCGACGGCGTCCGGCCGGTAGCGCTGGTTCATGGCGACGACCAGCCGCTCGTCCGCGCCCGGCTCCTCCAGCAGCGACGCCACGCCCTCCGCCGTGAGGGCCAGGGGCTTTTCGCACAGCACGTACTTGCCGGCCCGCAGCGCCGCGCGCACGTGGTCCTCGTGCCGGTTGCTGGGCGTGCAGACGACGACCGCGTCCACGTCGTCCGTCAGCACCTCCTCGAAGTCCGTGGCGACCTTCGGCACCTCGAAGCGCTTGGCGATGGTGCGTGCCGTGTGCGCGTCGCGGTCGGCGATGGCGGCCACCTGCACGCCGCGCATCCGGGACAGGATGGGCAGGTGCACGATCTGGGCGATGCTCCCGGCGCCCAGCACGGCCACGCGAACGGGGGGGCGAGTGGCAGCCATCAGCGCCCTCCCGTGGTCGCGGGGGCCGGCGGCGGGGGCGGCGGCGGGACCACGGGGCGCCGCAGCTGCGGGGGAAAGCGCCACGCGCCGCCCACGCCCAGGCTGATGTAGCGGATGTTGCCCGTCAGCACCCCGCGCGCCTCGCCGAGGACGCGCAGGTTGTCGGTGATGGGAAACTCCAGCCCGCCCACGAGGTTGAAGCCGGGCGCGATGGCGTCCAGCAGCTCTTCCACGAACGTGTCCTCGATGAAGTCGCCGCGCCCGTTCAGCAGGTGCAGCGACACGCCGGCGCCTGCGTACGGCTCCACGATGTACTCCGTGGCCCACAGGAAGTGGGCGTCCACGTCCAGCGAAAAGTCGCTGATCTCCACCTCGCCCAGCTCCACGCCGGGGCACGACACGCCGCTGTTGTCGCACGACGCCTCGATGCGGTCTTCCATGCGCTCCACCTCGCTGTCGCGCAGCTGCGTGGACCAGAAGGTGAGGCCGGGGGTGATGCGGACGTTGGGCCCCAGCAGCCCCAGGTCCACGCGCACGTTCAGCGCGAGCGCGGGCTCCGAGCGCGAGGGAAAGATCTCGCTCACGTGCACGCCCACGCCGCTGAGGACGAGGTTCTCGTAGTCGTAGTCCGCCGCGTCCTGCGCCCGCGCGGCGGCAGGAAGGGCGAGGAGCAGGGCTGCGATGGCCGCGGAACGGGAGAAGCGTGGCATCGTGGATTGGTCAGGGTGATGTAAGAACAGCAGTCGCGTGGACGGCGGTGCGTGAGTCGATGGCGGTGCGTCAATGGCGGTGCGTGGAGCGCATCGGCGGACTCCCAGCGGCGCCCCCACCGCTCGCCGAGGCTCGCACCTCCCCCAAAAAACCCTGGGGGAGGTTGAACAACGGGCTCGTGCCGATCGGCGGAGTCCGTGCACGGCGGAGAGCCCCCTCCCCCCGGCCCCCTCCCCCGCTTCGCGGGCAGGAGGGGGAGA
>DATING010001352.1:0-3584 GCA_035474555.1 Longimicrobium sp.
GCCCGGGTCAGCGGTTCAGGTTGACGGAAAGGATCCACGACCGCGTCTGCGGGTTGTTGAAGAAGTCCAGGCCGCGCCCCACGTTCTGCCCCATGAGGTTGCTCTCCGGGTCGATGCCCGTGTAGTCCGTCCAGGTGTGGAGGTTGCGGCCGGAGACGGCCACGTCCACCGAGCGGGTGCCCAGGCGCCGCACCCACGGCGCGTCGAACGTGTACGCGACCGTGATCTCGCGCAGCTTGACGAAGCTGGCATCCTCGACGAACTGCTGCGTGGGTCCGCTGAACCCGCCGCCCAGCCCGCGCAGCCACGCGCCGCCCCACTCTACCTCCCGCCCGGCGCCCGGCCCGGCGGCCAGCGGCGTTTCGCGGTTGGGGAGCTCGAAGCGGCCGAACGCGTCCATGAAGCCCGTCTTGCCGTCGGAGCCGTGGTAGGGGAGCGTCTCCGCGTGCGTGCCGTAGCTGTAGAGGGCGCCCTTGGTGCCGTTCCACATCGCGCCGCCCCGCCGGATGTCCAGCAGGCCGGACAGGCGCAGGTTGCCCGCGATCGTCATGGTGCTGCGCAGGCTCGCCGTCCAGTCCGGGTTGGGGTCGCCGATGACGCGGGCCGCGGGGTCCATCAGCGGACGCCCGCTTTCCGCCACGTACACGGCGCCCGCCGGCGCATCGGGGAACTGCTCGTCGATGTTCTTGCCGCCCACGACCGTGCCGCGGCCAAAGCGCACCCAGTCGTTGCCCAGCAGCGAGCCAAAGGCGTGGCACGGCTCCCCCTCACCGGCCCTGGCCAGCCCCCAGATCGTGTTGGCGAAGCCCTGCAGCCGCAGGAAGTCCGAGCCGGCCAGGTCCTCCACGCAGGTGCTCATCCGCGCGTACTGCGCGCCGACCGTCCAGCTGAAGCGGTCGCCCTGCACCGGGATGGCATCCAGCGACACCTCCCACCCCTGGCCCGTGAACTCCGCCGCGTTGCGGAACTCCGCGCCGTACCCCGAGCTCGCGGGGAGCGGGGCCTGCAGGATCACGTCGCGGGTGCGGTTGCTGAAGTACGTCACCCCCAGCGAAAGCCGCTCGTCCAGGAAGGCCAGGTCGGTGCCCACCTCGAGCTCCGTCTTTTCTTCCGGGCGGATGTCGGGGTTGCCGCGGACGGCCCCCGTGAACACGCCGCTCTGGCCGCCGTAGATGGAGTGCAGCCCCGCGGGCGTCAGCCAGCCGTCGTTGAACAGCCCCGTCTGGAAGCCCGAGGTGTTGGAGTACACGGGCGGCTGGCGCCCCGTGCGTCCCCACGACGCCCGCAGCTTGCCGAAGCTCAGCAGCCCCAGGCCCTGGAACAGGGGGAGCCGGCTGAACTGCCAGGCGGCGCCCACGCTGGGGTAGAAGAAGCGCTCCCCCTCGCCGCCAAAGGTGGACGAGCCGTCCAGGCGCCCCGTGGCGCTGAGGGTCAGCTGGTCCGCGAAGGTGAAGTCGCCCGTGGCGAAGTAGCCGTCGGTGCGCACGGTGGACCGCGCGTCGTCCGGCACCCGGGTGACGGCGTAGTCCGGCTGCTCCGCGCCGGGGATCAGGGTGGAGCCCGTGAGCGCGTTCTGCCGGAACTCGGTGTGGTTCAGGTTCTGCCCCACCGTCACGCTCCCCTCCAGCTGGTTCCCCAGCGTGCCGTTGGCCGTGAGGGAGAGGTTGGAGTCGATGATGAAGTTGCGGAACGTGGCCGTGATCACCTGTCCGTCGGGCGCGTTGGACGAGGTGTTGGGAAAGTACGTGAGCCGCGCGTCGTCCCCGTAGTCCGCGCCCAGCGTGTAGTTGAGGCGCAGCCACGACTGCGGGGTGAAGTCCACGGCCACGTTGCCGAAGGTGCGGCCGATCTCCGAGGTGTTCTTGTTCTCGTGCGTCACGAAGAACGGGTTGTCGAAGCCGCGGCTGCCGTTCACGTCCAGAAAGCTGCCCGTGGTGCACAGCGTCTCGTGGCAGCGGTAGGCGCGCTGCAGCCCCGTGGCCGGGTCGCGGTAGGGCAGGTTGTTGAACTCGGGCGGCGTGCGCAGCGCGCCCAGCAGCACGCCCGAGGGGTTGGAGCCCTGCTGGAGGAGGTCCGCCTGGCTCTGCGTGTAGGCCACGTTGCCCGTCACGTTGAGCACGTCCGTAAAGAAGTGCGACGCCTTGAGGCGCACCGTGGTGCGGGTGTACTGGGAGTTGCCGCGCACCACGCCGCTCTGGTCCAGGTGCCCCACGCCCAGCATGTAGGTGGTGCGGTCCGCGCCCCCCTGCAGCGTGAGATTGGTCTCCAGGCGGCGGGCCTGCCGGTACAGCTCGCCCGAATGGTCGAACACGGGCGTTCCCGGGGCCAGGCGCGGCCCCCAGCTGCGCACGTTGGTGGTGCTCGCCACGCCGTCCTGCCCCTGCCCGAACTCCTGCTGCAGCGGCACCTGCCGGCTCACCTCGTCCTGCCCCAGGGTGGTGGAGAGGGTGGCGCGCGTGCGCCCGGCCTGGCCGCGGCGGGTGGTCACCAGCACCACGCCGTTGGCCCCGCGCGAGCCGTAGATGGCCGTGGCGGCGGCGCCCTTGAGGATCTCCACGTGGTCCACGTCGTGGGGATTGAGGTCGATGGCGCGGTTGGCCACCGCCGTGCCCGACAGCATGGACTCCGTCATGTTGCTGGCGTTGCTGATGGGCGTTCCGTCCACCACGAACAGCGGCTGCGTGCCGCTGAAGATGGACGCGGCGTCGCGGACGCGGATGTCCGTGCCCGCGCCGGGATCGCCCGACGAGCTGGTGACGTTCACCCCCGGCGCCTTGGCGGCCAGCGCGGTGGTGATGTTGGGCTCGTGCGAGCGGGTGATGTCTTCCGCGCGCACGGTGCTGATGGCGGTCACCACCCGCTCGCGCGTGGTGGTGGTGCCCTGTCCCGTGGCCACCACCTCGTCCAGCAGCAGCACGTCGGAGCCGAGCTGGAAATTCTGCGTGAGGGTGGCGCCGGGCGCGAGCGTCACCGTGCGCGCGAGGGTGGCCAGGCCCACGCGGCTGGCGGTGAGCGTCACCGACTGCCCCGGGCGAAAGCGGGAGGCGGGCACCACCAGGGTGTAGGTGCCGTCGTCGCGCGTGGTGGCGCCGACGTTCAGGGCCGTGATGCGCACGAGCACGGCGGCCTCGGGGGCCCCTGTGCCGCTGGTGACGCGCCCGGTGATCTGGGCCGCCTCCTGCGCGGCGGCTGTCGAGGTCCACACCAGCGCCGCGGCCACTGCAACGAACCAGGTTATCCGCTTCATGTGCGTTTCTCGTTTCTTCCGGCACCCGGGTGCCGGCGGGTGATCGTGCCGCGGAGGAGTGCCTCCGCCGCTGGGGCGCCGCGTGTGTCCGGGAGGCGCCTCGCAGGGCGTCACGCGGCGTGAGCATTCGGCGGGGCCGGGACGTGCCCGACCGGGTGGAGCGGGGGCTGGGGTGGGTGTGCCGCCCTGGGAGCGGGCGTGCCGCCGTTCGGCGGAGCGTCGTGCGCGGGCGTGGGCCCGGGGCGCCGTCGGTGCTCTCTCGAATGGTGCGGCAATGCGTGGCCAGGCTCCATGACCGCTTGTCGACTCCTTGCCCGTACCACTTTCGCGGGGTGGA
>DATING010001353.1:0-2091 GCA_035474555.1 Longimicrobium sp.
CCTGCACCATGTCGCGGACGCGGCGCAGGAACACGCGGAACGACGGGTTGCCCGTCAGGTCGCCGCGCACGGCCAGCGTGTTGACGAAAAAGCCGACGGTGCCTTCCGTCTCGTCCGTGCGCCCCGTGACGGGGGTGCCCACCACCACGTCCTCTTCGCCGCCAGCCGGCCCAGCAGCAGCTGCCACAGGGCCAGGAGCATCATGAAGGGCGTGGCGCCCTCCTGCCGGGCCAGCGTCCACAGCCGCTCGCGCACGGCGGGGTCGACGCGCGCGATCAGCCCCGCGCCGGCCCACGTCTGCACGGCCGGGCGCGGCAGGTCCGCGGGAAGGTCCAGCACGCTCGTGGCGCCGTCCATCCGCTCGCGCCACCACGCCAGCTGGCGGTCCATCTCGCCCTCCTCCAGCATCTCGCGCTGCCAGAGGGCGAAGTCGGCGTACTGCACGGGGGGCTCGCCCAGGGGCGAGGGGAGCCCGGCGGCGAACGCCTCGTACAGGGCCCGCAGCTCGCGGTCCAGGATGGCCAGCGACGCCTCGTCGGCCACGGCGTGGTGCAGCCCCAGGTGCAGCAGCCGGTCATCCGGCCCCACCCGCACCAGCGCGGCCCGAAAGAGCGGCCCCTCGGCCAGGTCGAACGGGCGCTGGTTCTCCGCGTCCAGCCGGTGCAGCGCGGCCTGGTCCCGCTCCGCCGCGGGGACGCCGGAGAGGTCGAACACCGACAGCGCCGCGGGGGCGGGGGGCAGGATGACCTGCGCCGCCTGCCCGTCCACGGCGGCGAACACGGTGCGCAGCGACTCGTGCCGCTCCACCAGCGCGTCCAGGGCGCGGCGCAGCGCGTCCTCGTCGAACGCGCCGGGGATGTGCATGGTGAATCCCACGTTCCACCGCCCGGTCCCCGGCTCCACCTGCTCCAGGAACCACAGCCGCTGCTGCCCCAGCGAGGCGGGGAGCGCGACGGCTTCCGCGGCGGCGCCGCCGGTCATCCGATCCAGTTCGCTCATGGCCGCTTCACCGATAGACGGTAGCGGTCGCGCGACACCGAGCCGACGCCGCGCATTCCCGATCCGCCGCGCGCCTTTTCGGTGTCCACCCGCTCCGCCAGCTCGCGGACGGTGTGCGTCTCGAACAGGGCGCGCACGGGGAGGCTCACCTCCAGCGTGGTGCGGATGCGGGCGACCACCTGCGTGGCCAGCAGCGAGTGCCCGCCCAGCTCGAAGAAGTTGTCCGTGGCCCCCACCTGCTCCAGGCCCAGGATGTCGGCCCAGATGGCGGCGATGGCCTGCTCCGTGGGCGTGGCCGGCGCCACGTACGTGTCCTCGTCCGCCCTGAACTCCGGCGCGGGGAGGGCGCGGCGGTCCAGCTTGCCGTTGGCCGTGAGCGGCAGCGCCTCCAGGGTCACGAACGCGGCGGGCACCATGTACTCCGGCAGCAGGCGCCGCAGGTGCGCGCGCAGCCCGTCCGCCGCGGCGTCGCCCACCACGTACGCCACCACCCGCCTGTCGCCGTCGTCCTCGCGGACCACCACGGCGCACTCGCGCACGCCCTCGTGGTCCAGGAGGGCCGCTTCGATCTCGCCCAGCTCGATGCGGAAGCCGCGGATCTTCACCTGCTCGTCCAGGCGGCCCATGTGGTCCAGCGAGCCGTCCGCCAGCCACCGCACCCGGTCCCCCGTGCGGTAGAGCGTCCCGGGGCCGAACGGGTTGGCCACGAAGCGCTCCGCCGTCAGCTCGGGGCGGTTCAGGTAGCCGCGCGCCACGCCGGCGCCGCCCACGTACAGCTCGCCGGGAACGCCCACGGGCACCGGCCGCAGCCGCGCGTCGCAGACGTACAGCTGCAGGTCGGGGATGCGCACGCCGATGGGGCTGCCGGCGCCGGCGAACACGTCGTCGCGGGTCAGCGCCCGGTAGGTCACGTGGACGGTGGTCTCCGTGATCCCGTACATGTTGACGAGGCGCGGCGTGTCGATGCCGCGGCGCTCCACCCACTCGCGCAGGGAGGCGGGCTCCAGCGCCTCGCCGCCGAAGACCACGCAGCGCAGGGCCAGCGCGCCGCCGCGCTCCGCGTCCGCGCGGATGAACTGGCGAAAGGCCGAG
>DATING010001354.1:0-9117 GCA_035474555.1 Longimicrobium sp.
GAGACCCGGGACGCGCCGGCTTTACCCTGGCCGAGGTGCTCGCCGTGGTGGTGATCATCGGCATCGGCGTGGCGATGGCGGCGCCACGCGTGGACATCGGCGCCCACCGCACGGAGGCCGCCGTCCACGAGGTGGCCTCCGTGCTCATGGCGGCCCAGCGCGCCGCCGTCTCCGGCCAGCACGACGTGGTGGTGGCGTTCGAGCAGACGCAGCGGCGCGTGCGCGTGCACCACGACCTGGACAACGACGGGACGATGGACGCCGGCGAGCCCGTGCGCCGCACCCCGCTCCCCACCGTGGTCGTGTTCCGGCGGGCGGTGACGGCGCTGCCGCAGCTGGGGGGGAACGCCGTCTCCTTTTCGCGGCGGCAGGTGGGCGACCCGGCCGTGACCTTCAACCGGGCGGGGAGCGCCAGCGAGGAAGGCGGCGTCTACCTGACCACGGGCGCCCAGACGAATCCGAAGCCGACCACCTCCCGCGCCGTGGTGGTGGACCGGGCGACGGCGCGGGCATCCACCTTTCGCTACACGTCCACCGGCTGGAAGAGGCGGTTCTGATGCGCGATCCCCATCGACGGACACCCACGGCTCGACGGACACGCACGGCGGCGGGCGGGCGCGGGGGCTTTACGCTCCTGGAGGTGCTCGTGGCCCTCGTCATCCTCTCCTTCGTGGTGCTGGGCGCGCAGGCCTCCATCACCGCGCTGATGGTGCGCGACGTGAGCTGGCAGGAGCAGCGGGCGCGCGCCACGCAGATTGCCATGGACCGCGTGCACGCCATCCAGTCCGACCCCGTCTACGGCTCCATCAAGGACACGTACGAGGAGGAGGGGACGGAGATCGAGGGCGGCTACCTGCGCGACACCCACTTCGCCGTGACGGACTTCGACGACGGCACCGAGTACCTGACGGTGACCGTGACCGTGGGGGGGCGCAGCCTTCCCCGCCCCGTGACCCGCACCACCGTGATCGCCAGCCCATGAGCACACGACTGCTTCGCTCGCGCAGCGGCATGACCCTGGTCGAGGTCCTGGTGGCGCTGCTGGTGGGCCTGATGGTGCTGCAGACGGCCCTGACCTTCTTTGGCCAGCAGGGGCGGGCCTTCAGCCGCGGCACGACGGCCATGGGCGCCCTGCAGAACGGGCGCTACGCCCTGAACGCGCTGGAAAAAGACGTGCGCACGGTGGGCACGGGGGTGGTGGACCGCCAGCCGTCGCTCGTCTACGCCGGGCCGGACGTGCTGGCCTTCAACGCCGACTACGCCAGCAGCGACCCCGTGGACACGGACGCCGTGTACGTGGACGAGCACGCGCCGTCCAACCAGCTGCAGGCCGTCACGCGGGGCGGGCGCTTCGCCATCCCCATGACGATCTTCAGCTACCCGGACAGCAACTACTACGAGAACGACAGCAACAGCCCCGCGGAAACGCTGACCTTCTTCTTTCAGCCCGACCCCACCACGCCGCGCACGGACGACTTTGCCCTGTACCGGCAGGTGAACGGCACCCCGGCGGCCGTGGTGGCGCGCAACCTCCTGCGGACGCCGGAAACGCCCTTCTTCGAGTACCTGGTGGTGCGGGTGCCCACCACCGGCCCCACGCAGCTGGTGTCCGTGGGCGGCGGACCCCTGTCGCACGCGGCGCCCCTGCACGGCTCGCCGCGCGACACGGGGCGCTTCGCGCGGGTGGACAGCGTGCGGGCCGTGCGCGTGTCGTTCACCGTGACGAACGGCGAGGTGGGCGACACGGAGCAGCGGCGCGCCCTGGAGCGCACCATCCGCATGCCCAACGCGGGGATGGCCGCGCGCAAGGTGTGCGGCGACGAGCCCCAGGGCACGTCGCTGGGCGCCCTGCGCGTGACCCTGCCCGGCGGCGCCCCCGGCGTGCAGCTCGCCTGGGCGCCCTCCGTGGACGAAACGGCGGGGGAGAGCGACGTGCTGCGCTACATCCTGTGGAAGCGCACGGCCCCGGCGGCGTTCACGGACCCGTGGGTGAGCATCCCCTCCGGCCAGGGCGCCTACAGCTACGTGGACGAGGCGGTCGCCCCCGGCCAGACGGTGCAGTACGCGGTGGCCGTGCAGGACTGCACGCCCTCGCGGTCGCCTCGCGCGGCGTCGCCCGAAATCGTCATCCCCTAGACCCGCACGTGACCATGCACGACATGCGAGGCCGCGCGCTGGACCGCGGCGGATACGCCCTGATGATGGTGCTGCTGCTGGTGCTGGCCGTGGGAATTTTGGCCGCGGGCGCCGTGAGCATCGTGGGCAACGCGGGGCTCATCAACGCGTACGAGGCCCGGCGCACGGAGATGGAGGCGCTGGCGGACGCGGGGCTGGAGGTGGCCCGCGCCCGCCTGAACGCGGACGCGGGGCTGTACCCGGAGGAGGGGTACGCCGTCCTGGAGAACGACCAGCCCCTGCACGACGCCTCGGGGGCCGTGATCCCGGGGCTGCGCCGCTCCACCTACGCGGGCCCCGTGGGGCAGACGTCCGGCCAGTACGGCGTGTTCGGCAGCATCCTCTCCGTGGTGGAGATGGGCAACACGCGCGTGGTGCGCCGCGGCGACATCGCGCAGGAAAGCTTCGCGCGCTTCGCCTACTTCACGGACGTGGAGCCGTCCAACATCGCGTTCGGCGGCGGCGACGTGATCTCGGGGCCGGTGCACAGCAACGACTTCATCAAGATCTACAGCTCGGGGGCCACCTTCCGGGGCCCGGGCCGGGTGACCACGCACCGCAAGATCAGCGACCCGTCGCGCAAGGGCGTGTTCATGGAAGGGTACGCGGAAGACGTGGGGCGCATCGAGCTCCCCACGCTGGCGGACCTGAACAAGCTGCGGGGATACGCGCAGGCGGGCGGCACGGTGTTCACGGCCCCCAGCGGCGGCACCACGTGGGAGGCCCGCCTGCGCATCGAGTTCCTGGCCATCGACCTGGACGGCGACCTGCGGCACGATGGCGAGAACGAGGGGTTCTTCCGCGTGTACCGCAGCACGGGCGCGCCCAAGTACCTGATGGCGGGCGGCAAGGACAACGGCTGGCCCGCCAGCGAGAACTGCGGCTACTGGACGGGAACCGGGGCGGGCCGGCGCTTCGTGATGAGCAAGGACGTCACGGGGAGCAACGCGGACAAGCAGGCGGCCCTGCGCAGCAGCAGCGCGCGCTGCTACCTGGGCGGATCGGACTCGCTGCACAACCGCTTCGTGGAGTCGGAGAACGGCAAGGGCGAGTGGATTCGCCGCGGCTTTGCCCTGCACGGCACGGTGCCCGCCGCGCTGGCCACGCGGGCGGACCTGCCGTTCCTCTTTCCCCTGAGCCGCGACCTGAACCCCAACTTCAAGGGCGTCATCCACGTCACGGGGCGGGTGGCCATCAGCGGCGTGGTGCGCGGGCGCCTCACGCTGGCCGCCACGGACCGCATCCTCATCGCGGACGACGTGGTGTACGCCAGCGAGGGCAACGGGTGCGAGGACATCCTGGGGCTGTTCGGCGGGGCGGACGTGACGGTGGCGGACAACCTGCTCAACACGCCGCAGAACGTGGCCAGCGGCGACCCGTTCCGCAGCTTTGACAGCACGCCCAGCGAGTTCATCAACGGGGTGGTGCTCACGCTGAGCACCTTTCACGTGCAGAACCACGAGGGTGGGCCCAACGCGGAGTTCTGCGAATCCACCGTGTTCGGGCGGGGATGCCTGTTCCTGACGGGCGGGGTGATCCAGCGGACGCGCGGTGCCGTGGGCACGGCCAACGGCACGGGGTACCTCAAGCGCTACGCGTACGACGCCTGCGCGGCCACGGCCCCCCCGCCGTATTTTCCCACCACGGGGCACTTCGGGCGCTCCAGCTACTACGAGGTCGACCCCGTCGGCTTTACGCCCGGCGCCTTCTTCGAGCGCATGACGCGGCCGCGCGATTGACGTTCGGCGGGTCAGGATCCCGATCCCCGGAGCGATGGTGGCAGGAGCGGGATCGGCAGGATTGGGATGAGCAGGAACGGATCAGCAGGATTGGGATCGGCAGGAGAGCGGGATCGGCACGATCAGGATCGGCAGAGCGGATCGTACAGGATCGGGATCAGCAGGCGGGAACGCGGAGATCGAACCAGAGCGATTGAAATCACGGCTACAACATCACACTGTCCGCCTCCGCGGACACCAAAGACGGATATCAGCGCCCCGCGCCTCGACATACGAGGCGCGGGGCGCGATGTTTTGCGCGGCTGATCCGCCCAGCGACCGCGCGCACGATGCGGCGGATCGGGAACCCCATCCGCCGCGCGGCCGTAGTACCTGTAACCCCATCCAGCACAACGCGATCGGCCGCGGCGGCCGCGCACGGACGGGGCATCCCCAACCGGAGCACCGGCCATTCGTCCGCGACGCAGGCCCCTTCCTCCGAACGTCCTTCCGCGCCTCCGCCGGTCCCTCGGGATCGCCGTGGCGCTGCTGGGCGTGCTCGGGGGATGCGGACGGGCGGAGCGCGCGCCGGAGCCGCTGGCGCACGACGCGGAGCTGGCGCGGGCGTGGACGGACGTGCGCGCGCTGGCGGGGCGGGACGCGGCCGTGCTGACGGACACGCAGACCGTCACGCTGGGCTACGTGGAGCGGCTGCGGCTGGGGCTGGGGAGCCCGTTCCGGCTGATGGACTACGCGCTGCAGGACCCGCGGCTGGACGCGGCCACGCGCACCCGCACGGCGATGGCGCTGCTGCAGGCCACGCGCGAGGGGCGCGCCTACGCGCTGGATCCCCGCGCCCTCAGCTTGATGGGCGTGGACTCCGCCGGCCGCGCGCCGGGGACGGCGCGGATGCACCTGGCCCTCATCGACCGCGCGGTGTCGGAGGCGGCGGATGCGCGCGCGGGCGAGCTGGCCGTCCGCGCGGCCTACCAGATCGCCGCGGCGGAGCGGCTGGTCACCGCGCAGGCACCCACGCTTGCAGCGCAGGCGGCGGCGCTGGCCCGCGACCGGACGACGGCGCGGCGCGACGCGGAGCGGCTGGTGGCGGCGGCGGATTCCGCCGGGCGGCATCCCCTGGCCCTGCTGCGGGAATGGCGCGCGGCGCGGCGCTTCGCCGTGGAAGCCCCGACGGGGGCCGCGCGGCCGCCGTATCGGGAGGTGCGCGCCTCCGCCCTGGCCGTGCCGCTCGCCGCCCGCGTCCGCGCCGTGGCCATGGGACGCGGGGCGCCGGAACGCGAGCGCGTGCCCCTGCGCCCGCTCCCGGTGGCCGTGGCGCGGCGGCTGACGGCCCTGGCGCGCGCGCAGGACCCGCCGCCCAGCGCACCCATCGCCGTGACGCTGGACCGCTACGGGCCGGAGCTGCGCCGCGCGTTCGGCGGGAGCCAGGCGGTGGAGCAGTTCCTGGCGCGGGGACGGACGGAGGAGCGCTTCGCCGCGGAGCTGGCGCGGCTGGCGGACGGGGACGACCCGCATCCGCGCGCGGCGCTGGTGGCGATGGAGGCGGCGGTGGCGCTGCGGGCGTACGCGCAGGAGGCGGTGTGGTATCCCGGCTTTCCCGCGCCCATGGAGGCGGACCTGAAGCGCGCGTACGGGTTGGCGGCGGTGGGCTTCGACGGGGACGTGCCCGTGCACTGGCGGCCGTACTACCGGCGGATGCTGGCCGAGTCGCTCACGGACCTGGAGTCGGTGCTGCCGGGGCTGGACCTGCACGGGCTGTCGTTCCGCTTTGGGCGGACGGGGCGCCAGGGGTCGGCCATCGCGCTGCACTACCCGGCGTCGCGGCGCATCCACCTGCCGCCGGCGAGCGGGCCGGGGACCGTCGCCCACGAGGTGGCGCACGACCTGGACTGGCAGGTGGGCCGCGACCGCTACGGACGGCGCGGCGCGTACGCCACGGACCTGGCCCTGCACCGCCGGGGCGCGGACGATTTTGCCGCCGCCGTGCGCCTGCTGCCGCTGGGTGCGCCGTCCGACGCGCGCGCGGGCCCCGAGGGCGGGCGCCACGAACGGCCGGCGGAGGTGTTCGCGCGCCTGTTCGATGGATTCGTGACGTCCACGCTGGCGGCGCGCGGGCGCAGCAACGGCTACCTGTCGTCGCTGCAGGACGACGTGCTGACGGGCCACGGCACCGCCGTCGCGCCGGACGCCCGCGGTGAGGGTGCGGAGGCGTTCCTGCCGCTGCTGATGGTGGCGTCGCCGCTGCCGGAGTCGCAGGCGGCGGAGTTCCGGCTGCGCTGGGGCGCCCGCCGCACGCCCGGGCCGTTCGCGCTCATGGGCGAGGTGGCCGAGGCCGGGGGAGACGCGGCGGCGCTGCGCCGGCGGCCGTGGCGCAGCCTGGTGGACGTGTCGTCGCTGGACGCGTCGGTGCGGGAGCGGATCGTGGAGATCGAGCGCGCGCGGGACGAGGCGCTGTGGACGCGGACGATGCTGGTGTGCGCGAACCCGTTCCTGTCGCCCGTGGCGGACGGGGAGGCCGCCGTCCGCGCCCTGATCGACGCCGCCGCGGACGCGCGCATCCGGGGCATCCTGCGCCGATTTGCCCGTGCGCGCGGCATCGACGCGGAGCCGGACGTGCTGCGCACCGCGTGGCTCCCGGCTCCTGCTCCCGATGCGGCCGACGAATCCGGCGCGGTCGGGTCCGCGTGTGCTAACGCGGGGCTCCTGCGGTAGCCGGGTTTTACGGCAATCTCACGCGGAGGACGCGGAGGTCGCGGAGAGAACAGAAGGAGAGGAACGAGGAGGAGACGGCGGGATCATCGTTATCCATGATCGATCCTCCGTGTTCTCGAAACGTCGAAGGGCGCGAAGAATCGTCTTCGCGCCCTCCGTGTTTTCCGCGTCTCCGCGTGAGGCCCGTCAGTTGGGGGCGGATTCGGACCAGGTGAGCTGGAACTCGAGCTCGTGGTCGCCGCCTTCCTGCTCGTGCTCCACGCTGATCTGCGCGTCGGCGGGGACCTTGAGGCGCTGGCTGGCGACCTGGATGATGAAGGGCTGCCCCTTCTCCAGCGCATCCGCCAGGCGGCGCAGCTTTTCGACGAACTGGCCCGTGGAGTACACCTTCTCTACGTCCCGCCCGCTCTTCTCGTCGCTCATCGTCTCGTGTGTATCGGCAGGGTGATGCGCCGCGGCCCGGATGCCCGCGGCGACGTCAGTCTGCCAACCCGGGGCGGCGCGCGCAAGCGTCGGGGGCTTGATCCGCACACAGACAGAGTGGCCCGCATGAACGTCGAGCGTGATTGCCAGCCCCCCGCCTGAGCGGCTAAAGCCGCCGCTGGGACAGCCATAAGCCCCGCCCCGGCCGCTGGCGCGTCCGTGCGGGGCTTCAACTGCTTTACCCCACTCTGGTACACTCCCTCCCCCGTGCACGAGCTGTCGGCGAAGGCCGACATTGCGGTTTGATTGCCGCGAATTCATTCGCCGGGCGGACGGAAGCCCGCCTCCGTGCGCGATCCCAAAGCCGCCCGGCAACCCTCCGCCCCGGTGCACTCCCTCGCCCAGTGCACGAGCCGTCGGCGAAGGCCGACATCACGTTTTCGGTGCCGCGATTTCAATCGCCGGGGGACGGAGCGTCGCCACCGTGTACGGCCCCAATCCCACCAGGCGGATGGGAAGCAGCCCCCGTGCACGATCCCAATCCACCAGCCCGACGACGTCCCGCCCTCGTGCACGATCCCCATCCACCAACCCGACGACGTCCCACCCTCCTGCCGCACCCCAATCCATCCCGCCCATGGCCTCCCGTCGCCATCCTACCCATCCGCCAGCCCTCCCGCCCCCACCGCTCGTCACGCGGTTGTACGCTTCGTCCCTTCTCCGTCTCATACTGTGGGGCGTGGTGCGTTCCACCCCTGGACGGAGCACACCTCATCCGCCACGGAGGCACTCATGCACGCGGGCATCATCGGGGCAGGGCTCAGCGGCCTCGTTACCGCCAAGACCTTGCTGGAAGAAGGCTTCGACGTAACGCTCTTCGAACAGGACGACGAGGTGGGCGGCGTGTGGGCCCGCTCCCGCCGCTATCCCGGCCTGCATACCCAGAACCCGCGCGACACCTACGCGTTCTCCAACTTCCCCATGCCGCGGTCGTACCCGGAGTTCCCCTCCGGCGAACAGGTGCAGGCGTACCTGGCGGCGTACGCGGACCACTTCGGCGTCACGGAGCACATCCGCTTCCGCACGCAGGTGCAGCACGCCGCGCCGGCCGGCGACGGGTGGACCGTCCGCTCGAGCCCGGTCGACGGCGGCGGCGCACGCACGGAGCGGTTCGACTACCTGGCCATCTGCAACGGCACGTTCTGCGAGCCGCACATCCCGGGCTTCCGCGGGCTGGATGCGTTCCGCGACGCGGGGGGCACCGTGCTGCACAGCACGCAGCTCAACGACGCGGAGATCGTGCGCGGCAAGCGGGTCGTCGTCATCGGCGGCGCGAAGAGCGCGTGCGACGCGGCCATGGCGGCGCTCCCGGTGGCGGCCCGGACCACGCTCGTGTTTCGCCACGCGACGTGGAAGATGCCGAAGAAGTTCTTTGGCGTGGTGCCGCTGCGGTACGTGCTGACGACGCGCTTCAGCGAGACCCTGTTCCGCGGCCGTGAGCTGCGGGGGGTGGAGAAGGTGCTGCACACCGTCGGCGCGCCGGGCGTGTGGCTGTTCTGGCGCGGGATCGAGGCGATGCTGCGCGCCACCTACCGCCTGGGCGCGGCCGGGATGGTGCCGGAGACGCGCATCGAGGACGTGGTGAGCTGCGCGCTCAGCCTGGCCACGGACGGGCTGTACGAGGCGGTGCGAGACGGGCGGCTGGGTGCGCGGCAGGCCGGCGTGCGCGCGCTGCATCCCGGGCGCGTGGAGCTGGATACGGGGGAGTCGGTCGAGGCGGACGCCGTCGTCTTCGGCACGGGCTTCCGGCAGGGTGCGCCGTTCCTGGAGGATGCGGTGCGGCGCACGGTGCAGGACGAGGCGGGGGTCTTTCACCTCTACCGCAACCTGGTGCACCCGGACGTGCCGCGGCTGGCGTTCGTGGGATACAACAGCAGCCTGTACAGCCAGCTCACGTCGGAGATCGGCGCACGGTGGGCGGCGCGGCTGTGGATGGGCGAGCTGCGGCTCCCCGCGCGGGAGCGGATGCTGGAGGAGGTGCGGGCGCGTTGGGCGTGGCTGCGTGCCAACC
>DATING010001355.1:0-2060 GCA_035474555.1 Longimicrobium sp.
CCCGACGGCAACCGCTTCTTCCTCACCGGGTCGTGACCCCGACGCGCGGGACGAGAGGACTGCCATGATCCGCCAGCGAATGGACCCGGTGTTCGGCCCGCGGCGCGAGAGGCGCGGCGCGGCCGACCATCCGCCCCACGCGGCTTGCGCTCGCGGGGCCGGACGCTATAGTCCGTCCCCGTGACCAAAACAAACGAGACGCACCGCGCCATCGACGCGGTCTGGAGAATCGAATCGGCCCGGGTGATCGCCGGCCTTGCGCGCATGGTGCACGGCGACGTGGGGCTCGCCGAGGACCTGGCGCAGGACGCGCTGCTCTCCGCGCTGGAGAAGTGGCCGCAGACCGGCGTGCCGGACAACCCCGGCGCCTGGCTCATGCAGACCGCCAAGCGCCGGGCCATCGACATGTTCCGGCGTAACCGCATGCTGGACCGCAAGCACGCGGAGCTGGGGCACGAGCTGGAGGCCCGCATTGAGGCCGCCGTGCCGGACCTGGACGCGCAGCTGGACGATCCCATCGGCGACGACCTGCTGCGGCTGGTGTTCACCTGCTGCCACCCCGTGCTCGCGCAGGAGGCCCGCGTCGCCCTCACGCTGCGGATGCTGGGCGGATTGACCACGGAGGAGATCGCCCGCGCCTTCCTCGTCCCCGTCCCCACCGTGGCGCAGCGGATCGTCCGGGCCAAGAAGACGCTGGCGGATGCGAAGGTGCCCTTCGAGGTGCCGCGCGGCGCCGAGCTGGCGGAGCGCCTGTCGTCCGTGCTGGGCGTGATCTACCTGGTGTTCAACGAGGGTTACTCCGCCACCGCCGGCGACGACTGGATGCGCCCCGCCCTGTGCGAGGATGCGCTGCGCCTGGGCCGCATCCTCGCCGAGCTGGCCCCCGCCGAGGGCGAGGTGCACGGGCTGGTGGCGCTGATGGAGATCCAGGCCTCGCGCCTGCGCGCGCGGACGGGGCCCAAGGGCGAGCCCATCCTGCTGCTGGACCAGGACCGCGGCCGGTGGGACCAGCTGCTCATCCGCCGCGGCCTGGCCGCCCTGCAGCGCGCCGAGTCGCTGGGCGCGCTGGGGCCGTACGGGCTTCAGGCCGCCATCGCCGCCTGCCACGGGCGCGCGCGCGCGGCGGAGGAGACGGACTGGGCGCGCATCGCGGCGCTGTACGGCGCCCTGTCGCAGCTGGCGCCGTCCCCCGTGGTGGAGCTGAACCGGGCCGTGGCGCTGGCGATGGCGTTCGGGCCGGCGGCGGGGCTGCAGCTGGTGGACCAGCTGGTGTCGGAGCCGTCGCTCAAGGCGTACCACCTGCTGCCGGCCGTGCGCGGCGACTTCCTGGTGAAGCTGGGGCGCCTGGACGAGGCGCGTACCGAGCTGGAGCGCGCCGCGTCGCTCACGCAGAACGCCCGCGAGCGCGACCTGCTGCTGGAGCGCGCCGCCGCCTGCACCCGCGATGCCAACCGCGCCTCCGCCTGAGGGTCGCTGCGGGTCGGGACCGGGCGACGGCCGAGCGAATGAATTCGCCGCAACGACGACACGAAGTCCGCCTGCGCGGACTGCCGCCTGCCTGCCGGCTGGCCGGGTCGGATGCGTGGCGCGTAGCCGCTTGTTTTCCTGAGGGAGGCGCCGCCGGTCCTCGCCCGTGACGGTCCCGTGGCGCCGACCGAAGGATCTCCTCGCCCGCGCATGACCGCCACCTCGCGCCACACACGCGCCCGTGCGGTGTACGGGCGTGACCTGTAGGCGCGGCCGGAGGATCTTCTCGCCCGCGCGGGTGGACGGCCCCACGCGACACACTCGCCCATCCGGTGTATCTTTGGGGATCGAGAACGGGCCAGGCGTACGTCGCGGAGACGAACGTCGTTCACGGGACGGTAGATCCTTCGGTCGGCGCCAGGGATCGTGGCGCGGGATGGACCGGGCGGCGCCTCCCTCAGGAAAACAAGGCTGGGGCGAGCCGTCCAGGGCGCGTATCGCGCGACCGATGCCTCGCACCGGTGTACAGGGCTCGCCCGGGCACGAGCCGTCGGCGAAGGCCGACATCACGTTTTCGGAGCCGCGACTTCAGT
>DATING010001356.1:0-4499 GCA_035474555.1 Longimicrobium sp.
CGCCGACTGCAGGATGACGTTGCGCTCCTCGTCCGCGTCCGGGTAGCCGATGGAAAGCCGCATCATGAAGCGGTCGAGCTGGCTTTCCGGCAGCGGATACGTGCCGTGCTGCTCCAGCGGGTTCTGCGTGGCCATGACGAGGAACGGGCGCGGCAGGTCGTAGCTGCGCTCGTCGATGGTCACGCGGCCCTCCTGCATGGCCTCCAGCAGGCCGCTCTGCGTGCGGGGCGGCGCGCGGTTGATCTCGTCGCCCAGCACCACGTGCGTGAAGATGGGTCCCGGGCGCGTCTCGAACTCGTGCGTGCGCGGGTTGTACACGCTCACGCCCAGCACGTCGCTGGGCAGCAGGTCGCTGGTGAACTGGATGCGGCGGAACTCCAGCCCCAGCGCGGCCGTGAGGGCGCGGGCGAGGGTGGTTTTTCCGGTGCCGGGGATGTCCTCGAAGAGCAGGTGCCCGCGGGCCAGCAGCGCCGCCAGCGACAGGCGCACCGTCTCGTGCTTGCCGCGGAACACGGTTTCTACCTGGCCGATCAGGTCGTCCAGGATGCGCAGGTCGATCTCGGGTACGGACGCGGGTACGGCGTTCAGCATGGACGCGTCGTCGGGTGGGGATTGGGGCCGGATGGATGGTTGAAGCAACCCTGTACACCGAGTGCGCGGGAACGGTCGTTTGCGCGCACGACGTGGGGTTTGGGAAGGCGGGGGCGGAGAAAGACGGGAGCGAATGAATTCGCGGCTACAACATCACACTGTCGGCCTCCGCCGACACCTCGTGCACGGGCGGGTGCCGAGCGCGACGCTTGCTTTCCTGAGGGAGCGCACGCCGACACCCTGCCCGCGCGCCCAGCTCCGCGCGCGACCGAAGGATCTCCTCGCCCGTGCCCGGACCGATGCATCCGCTGCCGGGCTCACCCTTCGGATCGGCTGAAGCCTGTTCGTGCCGCGCCTCGGCGCGAGACAGGGCTTACCGCTGTCTCAGCGGCGGATTCATCCGCTCAGGACGGGTGCGGATGTGCTCACACCCGGCGTTCGCCCACGCGAGAGGCTGCCGCCCCCCATCACAGGGTGAGCTTCATCCCCTCGTGCGTGGCGCGAAAGCCGAGCCGCTCGTAGAAGCGGTGTGCATCCGTGCGTGACTTGTCCGTGGTGAGCTGCAGGATTTCGCAGCCACGCTCGCGGCAGCGTTCGATCGCCCACTCCATCATCACCTGGCCCGTGCCGGCTCCGCGCTCCGCCGCCGCCACGCGCACGCCCTCGATCTGCCCGCGCCACGCGCCCTTCCGCGAAAGCCCGGGGAGAAAGGTGAGCTGCATGCATCCGGTCACCTGTCCGCCGCGATCCACCACCGCCAGCACCTGGTTGGGATCGTTGTCGATGGCATCGAACGCCTGCAGGTAGCGCGGGTCCAGGGGGATGGACGCATCTTCGCGCATCGCCCCCAACGCATCGTCCGCCAGCATGGCCACGATGGCCGGCAGGTCGTCCGCGCGGGCGCGGCGGATGGTGATGTCGTCCACGACGCCTTCGCTCGATCGGTGATGGATCATCCACGTGGATGTTGATGACTTCGTCTCGCCGTCCGCTCCGACGACTGAATCGTTCTGTGCGCGTGGTTGGCGAACGGGATCGGTTGAAGCCCTGTTCGTGTCGCGCCTCGGCGCGAGACAGGGCTTATGGCTTTCCCAGCGGCGGATTCATCCGCTCAGGCTCGGTCCCGGCTTCCGTGACGATCACGTCGGATGCCCACCCCGCGCCTCACCCGAGCCCCCCCGGCCGCACCCGCCGCTCCGCCATCGCCAGCACCGCATCCACCACCAGCGCGAGCAGCGCCGCGGGGATGGCGCCGGACAGGATCATCCGCGTATCGCTCAGGGCCAGCCCCGCCACGATGGGATCGCCCAGCCCGCCCGCGCCGATGAACGCCGCCAGCGTCGCCGTCCCCACGGCGATCACGGCAGACGTCCGCACGCCGGCCATGATGGCGGGCGCGGCCAGGGGCAGCCGCACGTGCCGCAGCACCTGCCCGGGGCTCATCCCCAGCGCCCGCGCGGCCTCCGTGGCCTGGGGGCTGGCATCGCGCACGCCCGTGTACGTGTTGCGGACGATGGGATACAGCGAGTACAGGAACAGCGCCACGAGCGCCGGCGCCGTCCCGATCCCCAGCAGCGGGATCATGAACGCCAGCAGCGCGATGCCGGGAATGGTCTGCAGCACGCCCACGGCGCGCACCGTCCCCTCCGCCGCGCCGGCCCGCGCCCGCCCCAGCATCACCCCCAGCGGCACCGCGACCGCCGTCGCGGCGAGCAGCGACACGGCCACGAGCAGCAGGTGCCGCCCCGTCAGCCGCAGGAGCGTCGCCCGCCGCTCCCACAGGTATGCGCCCAGCCCGCCGCCCCGCGCCGCCGGCCGCGCATCCGCCCGCGATGTCGCGCCCACGAGCCCGAGCGTCCGCAGCGCATCGGCCGCCACGCGCGCCACCGGCTCGCCATCCACCTCCAGGCGCCGGTTCAGCGCGCGCATGGTCGCCACGTCCAGCCGCCCACTCAGCCGCGTGAGCTCCGCGACCGCATCCGGCCGGTCGCGCTGCAGGCGGGCGCTGACGAGCGCGGCGGCCTCGTACGGCGGAAAGAAGCCGCGGTCGTCCTCCAGCACCACCAGCTTGTAGCGGTCGATGAGCCCGTCCGTGGAGTATCCGTCGATCACGTCCACGGAACCCTGCGCAAGCGCTTGGTACTTCACGGCCTGCACCAGCGGGCGCACGGAGCGCGGGCGCAGCGCGTACGCCGCCTGCAGCCCCGGAAGCCCGTCCTCGCGGCCGATGAAGTCCGGCGTGAACCCCGCCCGCAGCCGCGGCGACGCCCGCGCCAGGTCCGAGAGCGTGCGCAGCCCCTCGCGCTCCGCCGTCTCCCGCCGGACGGTGATGGCGTACGTGTTCTCGAAGCCCAGCGGAGGCAGCCAGCGCACGCCCCACCGCGCCGCGAACTCGCGCGACACCCGGCCGTACACCGCCGCGGGGTCCGGTTGCGGCGGCTCGCCCAGGATGGCGATGAGCCCCGTTCCCGTGTACTCGGGATATACGTCGATGGCCCCCGTCCGCAGCGCGCCGAACGCGATCTCCGTCGCGCCCAGCCCCATCCGCCGGTCCACGGGGATGCCGCGCGCCTCCAGCACCTGCGCGAACATCTCCGCCAGCAGGTAGCTCTCCCCGAACGGCTTCGAGGCGATGACGACGGGCCGGTCCGCCGCATCCTGCCTGCCGACCTGCGCATCCACCTTCCGCGCATCCGTCGTCTGCCCGTGCGCCGATCCGCCGGACGCGAGCGCGAAGACGAGCAGCGCCGCGATTCCCATCATCCGCCGCATCATCCGGCCCCCAGTCGCGAGCGCGCCACGAGTCCCGCCACGTACTCCGTCTCCGGCGCGCGGACGAGCGTTTCGGGGGATGCGACCTGCTCGATGCGGCCGCGGCGCAGCACGGCGATTCGGTCCGCCAAGAGCGCCGCCTCGTGCAGGTCGTGCGTCACGAGCACGGCCGTGATGCCCAGCTCGCGGCGCAGCGAGCCGAACGCGTCCTGCAGGTCCGCGCGGGTGATGGCATCCAGCGCGCCGAACGGCTCGTCCAGCAGCACGATCCCCGGCCGCGCCGCCAGCGCCCGCGCGATGGCTACCCGCTGCCGCTGCCCGCCCGAGAGCTCGCGCGGCCACCGCCCGCCGAACTCCGCCGCCTCCATCCCCACCCACGCCAGCGCCGCCGCGCCCTTTGCCTCCGCGTCCGCATCGCCGCGCAGCCACGGCACCAGCGACGCGTTGCGCAGCACCGTCCAGTGCGGCAGCAGTCCGCCGTCCTGCGCCACGTACCCGATGCGCCGCCGCAGCTCCACCGCATCCGTCGATGCCGCATCGGCCCCCTCCACCGTCACGCGCCCGGCGTCGGGCTCCGTCATGCGGTTGAAGCAGCGCAGGAGCGTCGTCTTTCCCGATCCACTCTCCCCCACCAGCGCCACGCACTCCCCCGCCGCCGCGCGCAGCGACACCCCGTCCAGTGCCGCGACGCCGCCGTAGCGCTTCACGACGTCGACCGCGGCGAGCACGGGATCGGCCGCGAGTACGGGCTGGGGAACCTCGTGTGTATCAGGTGGCATTCGGGATCGCGATCACGGTGGATGATGTTCATCGGTGGAGGGTGGATGTGCACCGGGGGTTGGCCCGAGCGCCCCCACCCGGGCTCGTAAACCTCGCCCACCCTCCCCCAAAAACCCCTGGGGGAGGGTTGATTGGCCGGCCGCGTGCACACTGGCGGGCGGCGTGGCACCGTATTATCGACGGAGGGTCCGCGCAGGCGGACTTCGTGCCGTTGTAGCCGCGAATTCATCCCGGATCCTGCGTGGAAAAAGCGAGCACCGCTTGGAAGTAGTAGAATGTGAGTCACTTCCGCCAAGAAGCAGACCACACTCTCCTTCACCCAAACGGTGCTCGCATGAAAGCTATCTCGCCTCGGC
>DATING010001357.1:0-8717 GCA_035474555.1 Longimicrobium sp.
GCAGATGGGAATGGCGCAGCAGATCGTGCATCCCCGCGGCGAGGTGCCCGTGGAGGCGGTCTTGGCCGCGCGGGCGGACGCGCGCGGCGCCGTGATGAACCCCGACAACACCATCACGGCCGGCGGCTGATCGCAGAGCGCGAGCGCGTCACCCGCAGGGCAGAACCGGTCGGGGAATCGTCTCCATGCTGGACTTCGTGACCGCTCGGGGAACCGCAGGGTTCACGCGGAGGACGCGGAGACACAAAAAAAGACGCGGAGGAAGGATGCCTTTCCTCCGCGTCCTCTCTGTTTTCCTCCGCGTGATCGTTCTTGCAGGGCCGGGTGTGTCCGCCCGGGAGCGGGGGCGATCAGGGGACGGTAGATCCTTCGGTCGGCGCCGGGGATCGCGGCACGGGATGGATCGGGCGGCGCCTCCCTCAGGAAAACAACGGTCTCGTGGGAGCAGCAAACGAAAAGCCCCGGCTCGCGTGTGCGGGCCGGGGCGTTTTCATCGGCCGGAGAAGCGCTTACCAGATCTTCACGCGGCGCTCGGCGGGCAGGTACATCCGGTCGCCCTGGCGCACGTTGAACGCCTCGTAGAACGCGGGGAGGTTGGCCAGCACGCCGTTGGTGCGGTACATCCCGGGCGAGTGCGTATCCGTGAGCAGGTTCTGCCGCAGCGTCTGCTCGCGGGCCATGCTGCGCCACACCTGCGCGTATCCCAGGAAGAAGCGCTGGTCGCCCGTAAAGCCGTCGATGACGGGCGCCTGCCGGCCCTCCAGCGACTTCCGGTACGCGCGATGGGCAATGGCGACGCCCGACACGTCGCCGATGTTCTCGCCCAGCGTAAGCCGGCCGTTCACGCGCGCGCCGGGGAGGGGCTCAAAGGCGGAGTACTGCTCCGCCAGCATGGTGGCGCGCTGCTCGAAGGCGGCGGCGTCCGTGGCCGTCCACCAGTCGCGCAGGTTGCCCGCGCCGTCGCTCTTGCGGCCCTGGTCGTCGAAGCCGTGGCTGATCTCGTGGCCGATCACGGAGCCGATGGCCCCGTAGTTCACCGCGTCGTCCGCGTTCAGGTCGAAGAACGGGAGCTGCAGGATGGCCGCGGGGAACACGATCTCGTTGTTGACCGAGTTGTAGTACGCGTTCACCGTCTGCGGGGTCATCCCCCACTCGGTGCGGTCCACCGGCTGGCCCAGCCGCCGGATCATGTCCTGGTACCCGAACTCGGCGCTGCGGCGCACATTGCCCATCAGGTCGTCGGGGCGGATCTCCAGCGCCGAGTAGTCCTGCCACGCGTCGGGATAGCCGATCTTGACGGTAAAGCTGGCCAGCTTGGCCTGCGCCTGGGCCCGGGTGGCGGGGCTCATCCACTCCAGCTCGTTGATGGCCTCGCGGTACGCCGCCATCAGGTTGGCGACCAGCTCATCCATGCGCGCCTTGCTCTGCGGCGAGAAGTGGCGCTGCACGTACAGCTCGCCCACGGCCTCGCCCAGCGCACCCTCCACGACGCCCACGCCCAGCTGCCAGCGCGGGCGGCTCTGCTCCTGCCCGCTGAGCACGCGGCTCCGGAACGCGAACCGCGCGTCGGCAAAGTCGCGGCCCAGGTACTGCGCGGCCGGGTCCAGCACCTGGATGGCCATGTACGTCTTGACCGTCTCCAGGGGCGTGGCGGCCAGCAGGGCGTCCACGGCGTTCAGGTAGTCCGGCTGGCGCACGATCACGCTGTCCACCGGCGGCAGCCCGGCCGTGGCAAAGTAGCTGCTCCACCGGAAGCCCGGCGTGCGGGCCTGCACCTCCGCCACGGACATGGGGTTGTAGGTGGCGTTGCGGTCGCGGTTGCGCACGCGGTCCCACTGGATGCGCGCCAGCGCCGTCTCGAACGCCAGCACCTCGCGGGCGCCGGCGGCCGCGTTGGCGCTCCCCGACAGGCGCAGCAGCGTCTCCAGGTACTGCACGTACGCGTTGCGGATGGCCGTGTTGCGCTCGTTGTCCACCAGGTAGTAGTCGCGGTCCGGCAGCCCCAGCCCCGACTGGTTCACGATGATGGCGTAGCGCGACGAGTTGCCCTGGTCCTGCGCCACGCGGAACGAGACCGGCGAGGCCACACCGATGCGCTGCATCTGCGCGAACAGCTCCGGCAGCTGCTCGCGGGTGCGGACGGCCGCGATGCGGTCCAGGTCCGCGCGCAGGGGCGCCACGCCCAGCTGCTCGATGCGGGCCGTGTCCATGAAGCTGCGGTACAGGTCACCGACCTTTTGCCCGGTGCTGCCGCGGGCGTTCTGCCCGGCGGCCACGGAGTCGATGATGGCGCGCAGGGCGGCCTGCGAGTTGTCGCGCAGGGTCAGAAAGGTGCCCGTGCTGGCGCGGTCCGCGGGGATCTGCGTGCGCGTGAGCCAGCCGCCGTTCACGAAGGCGAAGAAGTCGTCCTGCGGGCGGACGCTGCGGTCGAAGCCGGTGGTGTCCACGCCCGAGGCCAGCGCCGGCGCGGGCGAATCCGCCCCGTCCGCGGCCTGGCCCGGTGCGCAGGCACCCAGCGCGAGCAGTCCCGCCGCGGCCAGCGAAACACGATTGATTGTCGGCATGCTCCCAAATGGTTGGATGGACGAACGGTCCGTTGCTACGGCAGATAAGACACGCTGTTCCCCCGAAACGCTGGGAACCTGTATACGGGATTCCGGATCCGGTGCCGCAAACGCACGTTTCCGGCCGCGTGCAGCGCGAGTCGGAGGACGTACGCCCTGATGATCCCGTCGAACAGCTTGTTTTCCTGAGGGAGGCGCCGCCGATCCTGTCCCGTGCCGCACCCTTTGGCGCCGACCGAAGGATCTACCATCCCGTGACCTGCCCCTGCCTGCGAGACGCGGCCGCTCCCGTGACGGATCGTGGTCGAATCTCGGATCCCGGTAACGGCAGCGGGCGATGCATCCGCGTTCTCTCCGCGTTCTCCGCGTCCCCCGCGTGAGGCTGCCGTTCCCAGGCCGGGTACACGGCGCGAGGCCGGCGTCATGGCACGGGCGAGTAGATCCTTCGGTCGGCGCCAGGGTGCCGGGCACGGACGGACCCGCCGGCGCCTCCCTCAGGAGAACAAGCGTTGATCGGGATCAGGCTATGGGTACGGGACCACGGCGGTGGCCTCGATCTCCACCTTGGCGCGCTCCTCCAGCAGCCCCGCCACCACCACGAGCGTCATCGCGGGATACTCGCGGCCAAAGTTGTCGCGCCAGATGCGGCCGATGGCCCGCGTGTCGGCCAGGTACGCGGCGCGGTCAGTCACGTACCACGTCATTCGCACCAGGTGCTCCGGCCCCGCGCCCGCCTCGGCCATCACCGCGAGGACGTTGCGCAGGGCCTGGCCCACCTGCCCCACGAAGTCGTCCGTCTCGAACGCGCAGGTCTCCGGGTTCCACCCGATCTGCCCGGCGACGAAGACGATGCGGCCCAACGCCTCGATGCCGTTCGCGTAGCCCTTGGGCTGCCCCCAGCCGTCCGGCTGCAGGATGCGGTGCGCGCTCACGCGGGGTGCCGCAGGCGAAAGCGCTGCAGCTTGCCCGTCTGCGTGCGGGGCAGGGCATCCACGAACTCCACCCGCCGGGGATACTTGTACGGCGCGATGCGCGCCTTGACCCACTCCTGGAGCTCCTTGACCATCGCGGCGTCCCGGTTCGATTCCTCGCGAAGGACGATGAACGCGCTCACCACCTGCCCGCGCTCCTCGTCCGGCAGTCCCACCACCCCGCACTCGGCCACGGCGGGGTGCTCCAGCAGCACGGCCTCGACCTCCGGCCCGGCGATGTTGTAGCCGGCGGAGATGATCATGTCGTCCGTGCGGGCCTGGTACCAGAAGTAGCCGTCCTCGTCCATCCGGTACGCGTCGCCCGTCAGGTTCCATCCGTCCACCACGTATCCGCGCTGCCGGTCCGGGTCGTCCAGGTACCGGCACCCCGTGGGGCCCTGCACGGCCAGGCGCCCCACGGAGCCCGGCGGCAGCGGATTGCCCTCCTCGTCGATCACGCGTGCACGGTAGCCGGGGACGGCGCGGCCGGTGGAGCCCGGGCGGATGTCGTCGCCCGACGAGCCGATGAAGATGTGCAGCATCTCCGTGCTGCCGATGCCGTCGATGATGCGGATCCCCGTCGCCTGCTCGAAGGCCTGGAACGTGGGCAGGGGCAGCGTCTCGCCCGCGGACACGCACTTGCGCAGCGACGACAGGTCCCAGTCCGCCGCCTGGTCCGCCAGCGCGCGGTATGCGACGGGCGCGGTGAACAGGACGGTCGCGCGGTGTTCCTGGATCCCCTTGAGCAGGTTGGGCGGCGTGGGCTGCTCGATCAGCAGCGTCGACGCGCCGGCGCGCAGGGGGAAGAGGAGCAGCCCGCCCAGCCCGAAGGTGAACGCCAGCGGGGGCGATCCGCAGAAGAGGTCGTCCGCTGACGGCCGCAGCACGTGGCGCGAGAAGGTGTCGCAGCACGCCAGCACGTCGCGGTGAAAGTGCATCGCCCCCTTGGGCTTGCCCGTGGTGCCGGAGGTGAATGCGATGAGCGCCACGTCGTCCGCGGCCGTGTCGGTCGCATCGAACTCCGCCCGCTTCCCCGCCATCATCGCATCCAGCGATCCCTCGTCGTCCGTCCCCCACGCCACCACGCGCTGGATGACGGGGGCGATGCCGCGCGCCTCCTCCAGGTCCGCCGCCAGCCGATGATCCGTCAGCGCGAGGTGCACCTGCGCCTTTTCGGCCACGGTCGCCAGCTCGCGGGCGCGCAGCAGCGGCATGGTGGCGACCGCGATGCCGCCTGCCTTGAGCACGCCGAACCAGCACGCGGCCATCATGGGCGAGTTGGGCCCCCGCAGCAGCACGCGGTTGCCGGGGACCAGGCCCAGGTCGTCGCGCAGCACGGCGGCGATGCGGTTGCTGCGCTCCACCAGCTCGCGGTACGTCCACCGGCCGCCGTCCCACACGATGGCGGGGCGGTCGGCGTGGCCGGCGTCCGCCGTGCGGTCCAGCAGCTCCACCGCGCAGTTCAGCCGCGGGGGATAGGCCAGCTCGGGGAGGCCGCCGTCGTCCATCGCCGGCCACAGCGCGCGCGGCGGCAGGTGGTCGCGGGCAAAGGTGTCGGCGTGGGCGCTGGGTTCCGCGGGGACGTGCGTCTCCATCGTGGTCATGGGTCGCGGAAACGGGATGGGATGCGGGACGGCAAGCAAGCTAGCAATGTGCACGGCGCGCGCAATCCGCGGACCGCTGGGACGGCAGGGCGGGACGGTCCTGTGCTGGACAGCAGGATTTTGCTCGTCGGCGGAGGGCCCCCCTCTCCGACCCTCCCCCACAAACTGCGTGGGGGAGGGAGGTTGGATCGTGCCGGGTGGCGGAGATCGCGCCGGCAGCGGAGCGCCCCCCTCCCCGGCCCTCCCCCGCAAACTGCGTGGGGGAGGGAGATGGGATCGGGCCGGGCGGCGGAGATCGCGCCGGCAGCGGAGGGCCCCCCTCCCCGGCCCTCCCCCACAAACTGCGTGGGGGAGGGAGGTTGGATCGGGCCGGGCGGCAGGCTTACGGGCCGTCGCGGGGATCGTCGAAGTCCAGGCCCGCGGCGGCAGCGATCCGTCCGAGGGTGCCCATGATGTCGTACATCACGTCCTCGTTCCGCACGCGCAAGACGCGGATGCCGAGCTGCTCCAGCGCTTCGCTTCGAGCGGCATCGTACTCGGCCTGATCGGGCGTGTCGTGCACGGCGCCATCCACCTCCACGGCGAGCCGGTGCGCCGGGCAGTAGAAGTCGAGCACGAAGCGGCCGATCGCGTGCTGGCGACGGAAGCGCATCCCGCGAATGCCCTCCCCTCGCAGTCCGTCCCAGAGGTGACGTTCGGCTTCCGTCATCTCGCTGCGCAAACGCCGCGAAGCTTCGAGCATCTTGGGCGTCCGCCCGCGCATCCACTCCCTTCGAGGCCACGCATCACCCATCCGCCACCTCCGTTGCTGCCAAGTGTGATCGAGCCGTCCCGGACGACTCCCCCGTGCCACGGCAGATCGAATTCTCCCTCCCCCGCGCAGTTTGCGGGGGAGGGCTGGGGAGGGGGGCGCCCGGCCGATGCGCCGAACCCTCCCCATCGGCACAACAGCGGGCCTACTCCGCCTCCTTGAGCAGCTGTCCGGCGATCACGAGCTTCTGGATCTCGCTTGTCCCCTCGTAGATGCGCAGCGCGCGGATCTCGCGGTACAGCGTCTCCACGGGCGCGCCGCTCACCACGCCACGCCCGCCGAACAGCTGCACGGCGGTGTCGATGACGCGCTGGGCGGCCTCCGTGGCGTACAGCTTGGCCATCGCGGCCTCGCGGGTGATGCGGTCCGCGCCCTGATCGCGGGCCCACGCCGCGCGGTAGACGAGCAGCGCGCTGGCATCCACCTCCAGCGCCATCTGCCCCAGGGCGGACTGCGTGAGCTGAAAGTCCGCCAGCGCCTTGCCGAACGCCTGCCGCCCCCGCGTCCACCGCACCGCCTCGTCGAGCGCGCGCCGGGCGAATCCAAGCGCCGCCGCGCCCACGGTGGAGCGGAAGACGTCCAGCGTCCCCAGCGCGACCCGCATCCCCGCGCCCGCCTCGCCCACGAGCGCATCGGCGCCCACGCGGCATCCCTCCAGCGCCAGCGTGCCCAGGGGATGCGGGGCGATGACCTCGATGCGCTCGCTGATCCGCAGCCCCGGGTTGTCCGCATCCACCACGAACGCCGCGAAGGCGCGCTCGCCCGCCTCGGGAAAGCGGCAGAAGACGACGTAGTGGTCCGCGATCCCCGCGTTGCTGATCCACGTCTTGGTGCCGTCGATCTCGTATCCGCCGTCCACGCGGCGCGCCGTCGTGGTCATGGCGGCCACGTCGCTCCCCGCGTCCGGCTCCGACAGCGCGAACGCGGCGATGCGCTCGCCGGCGGCCACGGGGGGCAGGTAGCGCTCGCGCAGCGCCTGTGACCCGAAGAGCGAGATGGGTCCCGTGCCCAGCCCCTGCATGGCGAACGCGAAGTCCGCCAGCCCGTTGGCGCGCGCCAGCGTCTCGCGGGCCAGGCAGAGCGAGCGTACGTCCAGCCGCGCGTGCACGCCGCCGAACGGTGCGGGGACGGCCAGCCGCAGCACGCCCGCCTCGCCCAGCCGGCGCACGAGCATGCGGCAGGTTGCATCCACGTCATCGCCGTGCGGCAGCGGCGCGATCTCCCGCTCCACGAACGCGTCCAGCTCCGCCGCGAGCGCGCGGTGCTCGTCCGTGAAGAACGGC
The DNA here is from genome assembly GCA_035474555.1 of Longimicrobium sp. Lineage (GTDB taxonomy): Bacteria > Gemmatimonadota > Gemmatimonadetes > Longimicrobiales > Longimicrobiaceae > Longimicrobium. The sequence continues at coordinate 7,234 of DATING010001357.1, forward strand.
CAGGTGAGGAAGGTGCGGTCGGGCATGGACGAAGTGCGTGAGTGCGTGAGTGCGGGGGTGGATGGTGTACGGGAGCGGGAATCGCGCCTGAGCGGGTAAACCCGCCGCTGGGACAGCCATAAGCCCTGTCTCGCGCCGAGGCGCGACACGAACAGGGCTTCAACAGCGTAACCCCCGCTTCGGTACACCGGGACGGCCCGCGCACGGGAGTCCGCGCAGGCGGACTTTGTGTAGTTGTTGCGGCGAATTCATTCGCTCTGGCCGGGGGCAGGCCATATGCCTCATTCATCGCCGGCGGACCATCCCGCCGCCCGATTATTCGCATGGGTTTCACTATCGCCTGAAACCGTGCCCGCGTGCACAACGTAACCGGGCTGCGTCCGATGGCAACGGCCTCGGCATCCGCTGGCGACTCGCATCCACCGACTTCCGATGATTTCGCTCCGCCGCGCGGGGACGGGCGCGGCCCTGGTGCTTTCGATCTTCTCCGCGGCGCCACTCATGGCCGCGCCGTGCACGCTCGATGACGCGGGGCGCGCGTGGATCCAGTCTGCGCTGGATGATTGGGACGTCGCCAGCCGCGAGTTCCTGCAATTGGCCCCGGCGCCGCTGCCGTGGATGGTGTTCATCGACACGGCGTGCGTGTGGCACGTGGCGGCGGACGCGCGCGGCGACGCGGAACTCGCGGCCACGCTGACCCCGGCGGCGGCGCCGCTGCGGTTCGCGGATGCCGCGGTGGAGGTGCGGGGCGTGGCGCACGCGGGGACGGTGCGGCTGCCGGGCGGGCAGGAGGTGCCGGCGGTGCCGCTCTCGTTCGCGGCGCCGTACGGGGACGGCGGCGCGGCGTTCTTCGTGATCGGGATGCCGGCCGTGTGGATACGCGATCCCCGTCACGCGGCGGACCCGGGCCTTGGCTGGCTAATGAACGCCGTGTTCGTGCACGAGATGACGCACACACGCCAGGTCGGGCCCGTGTACCGGCGGATCGATTCGCTCGCCACCTGCGTTCCCGATCCCGAGTCCCTGGACGATGACGTCATCCAGAAGCGGTTCGACAGCATCCCTGGCTTCCGCGCGTCCGTGGATGCCGAGCGCGACCTCCTGTACCGCGCCCACGACGAGTCCACCGCCGCGGCGCGCCACCGCATGATCCGCGATGCGCTCGCGGCGGCGGACGGGCGGCGGGCGCGCTGGCTCTCCGGCGGGGACGGTGTCTACCGGGACTTGGACGACGTGTTCCTGAACATGGAGGGCGCCGCGCAGTGGGCCGCGTACCAGGTCGCGCTTCGCCGCGCCGGCCCCGATGCCGATCCGCGCGAGGTGCTCACCCAGTTCCGCCGCGGCGGGCGCTTCTGGTCGCAGGATCTTGGATTGGCGCTCTTCCTCGCAGCCGATGCGCACGTGCCCGGCTGGCAGGCGCGCGTCTTCGGCCCGGAGCAGGCCCCGGTGCGCGCGTTGCTCGCGGAGGCGCTGCGGTAGGGGGA
>DATING010001358.1:0-2010 GCA_035474555.1 Longimicrobium sp.
TAGTGGTTCTGCGCCCAGCTGATCTTGCCGCCGAGCGAGTTCTTGCCCACCTCGCTGCGGGTCGTGATCTGGGTGGCGCCTTCGGGATTGTTCGCGCCGCGCCGCGTGCGGATCTGGATGACGCCCGACGCCGCGCGCGAGCCGTACAACGAGGCGCCGGCCGCGCCCTTCAGCACTTCGACGCTCTCGATGTCCATCGACTCGAGGTCGGCGGTCGAGCCGTCGAACGACTGGCTGAGGATCACGCCGTCGACGACGATGAGCGGGGAGTTCGACTTGTTGATGCTGGTCGGCGAGCGGAGGATGATGCTCGTGCCGCTCCCGGCCTGCCCGGCCGGCACCACGGTCACGCCGGCGGAGTCGTGGAACAACCTGAACAGCTTCATCGAGTCGGTGGACTGCCTGCGCGAGGCGCGCGGGACGGTGATCAAGCGGAACGCCTGCCGCGAGCCGTGGTCCAACCGCTTCGACTTCCGCCTGGCGCAGAACCTGTCGCCGTTCGGCGGGCACAACGTGCAGCTCACGGTGGACGTGCTGAACATCGGCAACCTGCTCAACAGCGACTGGGGCCGCAGCGAGTTCATCAGCAACCAGGCGTTCCCGCTGCTGTCGCTGGCGAGCGCCAACAACGGTCCCAACGCCGAGGGCCGCCGCGTGTACCGCGCCTTTGCGCCGCGCAGCGACGTGACGACGATCTCCAGCCTGGATTCGCGCTACCAGATCCAGCTGGGCCTGCGGTACGGCTTCTGATCCCCGCCCGGTGCGCGTCCGCATGAGCGCGCCTGGATGAAGGATCGGGTCCGGTGAATGGAAACGGCGCTCCTGCTTCGGCAGGGGCGCCGTTTTCTTTTGAGTCCCGATGACTTTCCGGGAACGGATGGGAAGGGCAGGGGGTGGGCGTGTCCCTCCGCTGCGCTCCGGGCCGGGCTGCGCGCGCCGTAGGGCACGATACAACTGTGCCCAACGGCGCCGAGCCCCCTGCGCAGCCGGCACGATACTGCTGTGCCGTCCGCTCCGGGGTCTCGGCCCTGCGGGCGCGCATCCCTCACGCGAACGCGAACGGCCGCGCCGTCCCTCCCGGGGCGGCGCGGCCGTCGTTTGCGGGGAATCCCGCTGCCTACAGGATGCCGCAGTTGGGCGTACACAGGCCGGTGTGGCAGGCGTCGTACGCCGAGCCGCACTCCACGTTGTGCCCGGCGGTGGGGGCGAAGTTCGCCACCACGGTGCCGCCGCGGGTCTCGCTCAGCGCCGTGGTGAAGCTCTCCACCTTCAGGCTCTCCGCTTCCAGCTTGATCTTCCGCATGGCTTTCATCCCGTTCGTCCGGTGAAGGAGCGTACCGGCTTTTCCCGATTGCTCCGACGTGCGGCGGGCGCATCTCCGTGCCCTGTCCGCATTTGCGGCGCGAAGGGGCAGCAACTTCGGGACCACCGGGCACGGATGCGACGTACGTTTCCTGTCCGGCTCTGCGCGATCGGACCTGCTTCCCGCTGTCGTCGTGCGGGGTGCATTTGTTTGCTCGCTGACGCAAAAAGGCCGAGCCGCCACGATGGACGGCCCGGCTTTTGGACTGCGTGCCCGTGATCCGCGGGGGACCAGGGCCGCCGATTACGAGCGGCCGGGGCTCACGCCCTGGCCGCCGGTGATCAGCAGTACTCCGGGTACGCCGTGGGGCAGGCGGCCGGGGCGTAGGTCTCCGGACAGTCGCCCGTGCAGAGGCCCGTCTGGCAGGCGTCGTACGCCGAGCCGCACTGGGTGTTGTGGCCGTTGGTGGGGTCGAGGTTCGCCACCACGGTGCCTGTGCGGCCGGCCGGGGCCGCCGTCGCGAAGCTCTGCACCGCCAGGGTCTCCACCGCGAGCTTGATCTTACGCATGGTCGTATTCCTTGCTAGGCGTTGGGGCGGCCGGTGATCCGGACGCCCGCTCTGTCCGCGGCACCGTTGCCCGGACAAGAAGGTCGCCTATAGTAAGCCCGACCTCTGCCGAACGCAACCCGAAGACCTGCTACACTG
>DATING010001359.1:0-6100 GCA_035474555.1 Longimicrobium sp.
GGACGGGCCCAGGAGCGAATGAATTCGCGGGAGAGACAAAAGCGAATAAATTCGCGGCTACAACGTCACACTGTCCGCCTCCGCGGACACCACTGCGGCCTCGTCTCCATCCGCATCCATCCCGCGAAGCCGTCATTCCGAGATTGCCTCCTCGCCATCCACCCTCATCCCACGAAACCCTGTCATCCAGGGGATGGTGATGGTGGTGGAGGGATCTCCGCGATCTCCCTGCGTCCTCCGCGCCTCCGCGTGAGACCGGCCGTTACGAGCCCGACGTGTTGAGCAGCAACTGGCGATAGAAGCCGATGGCGGCCTCGTAGTCGCGAATGGAGATGCGCTCGTCGGTGCCGTGGACGCGGGCGAGGTCATCCTGCGTCACCCGCACGGGCATGAAGCGGTACACGTGCTCGCTGATCGCGTGGAAGTGCCGCGCATCCGTCCCGCCGACGACGAGGTACGGCGCCACGACGGCATCCGGCGCGAACTGGCGGATGCTGCGCTCCAGCAGGCGAAACGGCGCATCGTCCGTGCGCGACACGGGCGACGGCTCGCTGCTGAAGGTCTCCAGCACCCGCACGCGCACGGCCGTGTCGCCCACCACGCGCCGCACGTGCGCCACCACCCCCGCCACGCTGTCCCCCGGCAGGATGCGGAAGTTCACGACGGCGCGAGCGCGGCTGGGGAGCACGTTCTCCTTGGTCCCCGCCTGGAAAATGGTCGGCGCCGTGGTGGTGCGGATGATGGCGTTGCTGCTGGGCGCGCCCTCCAGCGTGCGGATGACGAGCGGCCGCGTGATCCACAGGTTGGCGAACACCATCCGCTGCGCGAATCCCATCTCCGGCCCCACCCGCCCGAACAGCTGCAGCGTGGGCCCGTCCAGCCGCGCCGGCATGGGCGACGCCTCCAGGCGCTGGATGGCCGCGCTTAGCCGGCCGATGCTGCCGGTGCGCGGCGGCATGGACGAGTGCCCGCCCGGGGCCTCCGCCGCCAGCTCCACGCTCACGAACCCCTTTTCTGCGATCCCCACGAGCGCCGTGGGCCGCTCCACGCCCGGCATGAGCCCGCGGCCCACGATGCCGCCCTCGTCCAGCACCAGCAGGGGCCGCACGCCGCGCGCGCGCAGCAGCGCCGCGATCTGCTTCGCGCCGCGCCCGCCCGTCTCCTCGTCGTGCCCGTAGGCCAGCATGACCGTGCGGCGGGGCGCGAAGTTGTCCGCCAGCAGCATCTCCACGGCCTCGAGCGTGCCCATCACCGACACCTTGTCGTCCAGGGCGCCGCGCCCCCACACGAAGCCGTCCGCCAGGGCCCCGCTGAACGGTGGACGCGTCCAGCGCGCCTCCGTGCCGGGCTCCACGGGCACCACGTCCATGTGCCCCATCAGCAGCACGGGGGGCAGCGACGGGTCCGTGCCCGGCCATGTGTACAGCAAGCTGTAGCCGCCCACGGTTTCGAGCCGCAGCCGCGCGTGCACCCGCGGGAAGCGTTGCCGCAGCAGTGTGTGAAAGGCCCCGAACGCCGCCGTGTCGAACTGCGCCGAGTCCTGGTTGGACACGGTGGGGATGCGAATGGCCTCCGCCAGCCGCTCCGCCGCCCCCGCGGGCGCCGTAAACGCGGCGGCAGCCGGCGCCGGGCCCTGCGCATCCCCGAACCGCGCCGTCCGCACGAGCATCACGGCCAGCAGCAGCACAAGCGCCGCGCCGAGCGCGAGGGCGAGTTTTTTCACGAGTCGGGGCAGAGGTGGAGAGGGGCTGGAAGTACAGCGGGAACCCAGCGGGCTTGCGGAGACTCCGCAGGAGGCATCAGCGCTCCCATACCGTCTCAACAACTTCTCCGTGATCGACTTGCTCGACCTTGATCGCGAGGTCGCGGAGGTCTGGTACACTGTAGTCGACCGCCAACTCGACCACAGCCTTTTTCAACGACCGCTTCGCGCGCCAGTGCTCGAAGGGATATTCGTGAATGCGCCGGAAGGTGCCTGGTCCCCTGGGGACAGGGTTCATGATCGTCGAGCCGCTATTGATCGGTGACAGGGTGACGCGATCCGCATGGCGTGCCAGCAGCGCAGCCGTATCAACCGTAATCACCGTCTGTCTCTTGTTTCGGTACGCCTTTGCGCCAAGAAGCTTGAACAGCCGCTCTCGGGAGAGCCAGAAAAAGACCCTTCGATTCAGCAACTCGTACCACTCGCGGTTGGTGTATCCTTGTAGGCACCTGGAAAGCGCGGCGTCGGTGAGAGGACGATTGTCCCGGATGACGGCTTTGCCAAGCTCCGCGTGCTGGATCGTCACGCTGTCGTCTCGGCGGCGAGATTCGATTTCTTCTCTCTCTGCCCCCGTATAGCCGAAACGATCCAGGAGAGCGGTGGTGCTGCGCAATCCGTGTTGCTGGATGCTGGGGCAGCTATCGGCTCCGCACATGTGGTACAGCCGCGGGTAGACCGAGGCGAGCTTGTCGGCTGAGAACGGTGGAGAATCAGGCATATCGGTCACCGGGTCGCTCCCCTGCGAGTGGTCCCTCATCGTCCCGCATGTGTATTCTCGTGGTCCTGCTCTCGTAGCCACCGCACAACCTCCCCCCACACCGCCCGCCCGCCGTCGCGAAACACGCCGAAGTGCCCGATGTGGGGGAGGTCTAGCTCTGCAGGGGTGACGGTGCGGCGCTCGACGGCGGAGCCGCTGTACTCGCGGTGCAGGGCGTCTATGGCGGCGGGCGGCGCGTAGTCGTCGTCGCTGAAGCCGAGGGCCAGGATGGGCGCGCGCAGCGCGGCGTGGCCCGACCAGTCGCCCAGGTAGCCGGGGCTGCGGCACCAGCGCGCCCACTCCAGCGCCACGCCCGCCGGCAGGTCCTCGCCCAGCCCCAGCCGCCGGCCGGGAAAGTAGCCCAGCGCGCGGGTCACCGCCGGCATCACGACGTGCCAGAGCAGGGCGTAGCGCAGCCGCAGCCGGCGTGGCCAGTGGCCGTACCAGCCGCTCTGCGCGGCGATCGTCACCAGCCGGGCCAGGCGGTCCGCGTTGGGGGCCAGCCCGAACGACTGCCCGCCGAAGCTGTGCCCCACCCCCGCCAGCTCCGCGGCCGGCCAGCGCGCGGAGGCCCAGTCTATCACCCCGGCCAGGTCCAGCGTGGCCCACTCGCGCATCGTCACGCGAAAGCCGCGCAGGCTCGCGGGGCGGCTGTCACCCGTGCCGCGCCAGTCCCAGGTGACGACGGCGGCGTCCAGCTCCGCGGCCAGGGAGCGCGCGAACGCATCGTACAGGCGCAGGCGCACGCCGGTCGCGGGGGCGATGAGCACCACGCGCGCCGCATCCGCCCGCCCGTACACGGCCGCGGCGAGCGCGTACCCGTCGCGCGCGGGGATGCGCAGGCGCTCCACCGGTGTGCCGTCCGTCATCCTCGTCTCCCGTCCCCGCGCAGGCCGCACGGCCGCCATCGCCGGATCATCACCCCGCACGCAATGGGCGAGCGAGGCCGTCTGTCCGGATACCTTATCCGACGATTGTTGCCGCAGGTCGGCACGGGCTGTATCCTCCGGTACCGCAGTTGATCCCGATCCCGCACGAGGAGCACGCGTGGCAACCAACCCGCTCTACCAGGGCGCAGGCGCTGCAGGCGACAACCCGCTCTACCAGCCGGCTGGCAGCGTGGCCAACAATCCGCTCTACCAGCCCGCGGGTGAATTCGACAATCCGCTCGACGATTCGCACGTGAACAGCAATCCGCTGTACGAGGGACATCCGTAAGCCCGGCGCTTTACGACCCCGGCGAACTCGATCATCCCGTCCAGTACCGCAGCGCATCCAATCCCCGCCCCCAGGAGGACGCATGTCGAACAATCCGCTCTACCAGCCGGCCGGCACTTCCGGCACCAATCCGCTCTACGAGTCCGCGGACAGCGGAACCGTCAGCCCGCTGTACGACGGCAAGGGCCGCGAGGCCGGCGATTCGCCGTCCGACGCGGAGATCGTCAGCAATCCGCTCTACACGGGAGCGGGAAACGAGGGCAACAATCCGCTCTTTCAACCGTAGGCAGATCGATCCGGCCTGCGGATCGCATCGAATTCGCCGCGCCGGCCGAGAGGGTGACGGGGCTCCGCGGCCAGCATCGGCGCGGAGCCCGTCGTCGTCAGTTGGCCGGCGCGCCGCTGCCGAAGGGGATGCGCTCGGGCATCTCGGCGGCGACCCAGGCCATCACGGCCATGGCGGCCACGGAGCGCGCCACGTCCCGCGGGTCCAGCTTGTCGGGGGTGTCCGCCGCGGTGTGGTGATACCAGAAGTAGCGCGATCCCTCCACCTCCAGCCCCATCCCCGGCACGCCCAGCGCCATGATGGGGCCGATGTCCGCCCCGCCGCCGCCCCGGTTGATGCTGTCCGCGCCGATGGGCGCCAGCAGCGCGCCGATGCCGCGGACGGCCTGGAACGCCGCGTCCGTGCCCGTGAAGCCGAAGCCCGTGGGCGCGAACACGCCCGCGTCGCTCTCGATGGCCAGCACGTGGTTCGCAAGCTCGTCGCGGTGGGCGTCGCGGTAGGCGTTGGCGCCGCGCAGGCCGTTCTCCTCGTTGGTCCACAGCACCACGCGCACGGTGCGCCGCGGGCGCAGGCCCAGTCGCGCTATCAGCCGCACGGCCTCCCACGCGGCCACGCACCCGCCCGCGTCGTCCATGGCGCCGGGGGTGATGTCCCACGAGTCGATGTGCCCGCCGATCACCACCACCTCGTCCGGCAGTTCGCGGCCGCGCAGCTCGGCAACCACGTTGCGCGAGGGCACGTCCGGCAGCGTCTGCGCGCCCATCCGCAGGCGCACGCGCGGGCGCTCGCCGCGCCCGGCCATCCGCCGCAGCATCATGGCGTCTTCCATGGAGAGCGCGGCGGCGGGGATGCGCGCCACGCTGTCCGCGTAGCGCATGGAGCCGGTGTGCGGCGTCTGCATCCCGAACGGCCCTACGGAGCGGATCAGGCTGGCAACGGCGCCGGCCCGGGCCGCCTCCACGGCGCCGCGGCCGCGGTACTGCACCGTCTCGCCGTAGGTGGTGAACGGCACGTCCCACAGCACGATGCGGCCGCGGGCCTCGGCGGCGCGCGACTGCAACTCGGCGAAGCTCCCCACCACCAGCACCTCGGCCTCGATCCCCTCCGGCGGCGTGCCCACGCTGCCGCCCAGCCCCAGCATGTGCAGCCGCACGGCGCGCGGGGCCACGAGCTCGGCGGATTCATCGCCGCGCACCCAGCGGGGCACCATCACGGGCTCCGTGTGCACGTTCTCCAGCCCGTCCGCGCGCATCTGCTCCACCGTCCAGTCGATGGCCTGCTCCAGCGCGGGCGTGCCGCTGAAGCGCGGGCCAAAGCGGTCCACCATCTCCGCCATGCGCAGCCACGCGGCGCTGTCGGCCGTGGCGGCGCGGATCAGGCTGTCCGCCTGTGCGCGGTACCGCGTGGCTAGGGTGGATGCGTCCTGTGCGGCGAGCGGCGTCCCCGCGAGCAGGGCGGCGGCCAGGACGAGGGAGAAGCGGCGGATCATGGGCGTGCTGCGGCTGGAGGATTGGATGGGATGCGATGCCAATCTGCATTTCCCGCCGCGATCCGGCCAGCGGAGCGCGCCGATGCGCGGCCGTGCACGATCGATGGCGGGCCGCCGGGAGCCGGCAGTCCGCGCAGGCGGACTTCGTGTCGTCGTTGCGGCGAATTCATTCGCTCTGCCGGACGGAAGCCGAACATCCAGCCTGAACCGCTGCCATTCCGCCGGTCCTCCGAGTCTCCGGCGCGGGCACAGTCTTACCGATCGCGATCATGTGGATATTGTGCCACGGCAAGCATCCGCCTCCGATGCCACGATCCTGCCTCTTCGAAAAAACGCGGATGGCCGTCTCCGGGCCGGCAGCAGCCTGTCTACCAAGGGCCTGATGCACCCTGCCGCTCGCCGTTTTCTCCTCGGACCGCGATCGGACGTCGCGATGCCGATCATCCCGTGAGGCAAGCTGTCCGAAGCCGAACGTGCGGGAACGATGTGACGCGACGTCCGGACGCGAATCGGCCCGGTCGTGCAGGAGGCCAGAGATCCTTGGCAGTAAGGCTGCTGCCGGCGAGGGGACGGCCATCCGAATTTTTC
>DATING010001360.1:0-2317 GCA_035474555.1 Longimicrobium sp.
CCCAGGGTTTTTGGGGGGAGGTCGCGAGATATCGAGCGGGTCGGGGCGCCGGCGGAACGTCGCCTCGCAGCACGAACTTTCGCTCCGCCCGGTGCTGGCTGCTGGACGGGGCTGCACACACATCGGGGAGACCGGCATGACCGATCCAACGAGCAGCGCGACCCCCTCCGCCACGCCCTCCGCAGCCGCGGGACCCATGCGGATCGCCGTCACGGGCGCGTCGGGGCTCATCGGCTCGGCGCTGGTGGAGCGGCTGCGGGCGGAGGGGCACACCGTCGCGCGGCTGGTGCGCGACCCGGCCAAGGCCGCCCGCGGCGACGTGGTGTGGGACCCCGAGGCCGGCACCATCGACAAGGCCGCGCTGGAAGGGATCGGCGCGGCGGTGCACCTGGCCGGCGAGAACGTGGGCGTGCGCTGGACGGACGAGGTCAAGCGCCGCATCATGGACAGCCGCATCAAGGGCACCCGCCTGCTGGCGCAGACGCTGGCGCACCTGGCCCATCCGCCCCGCACGCTGGTGCAGGCCTCGGCCGTGGGCATCTACGGCGACCGCGGCGACGAGACGATCACGGAAGACTCCGCGTCCGGTACCGGCTTTTTGGCCGACGTGGGGCGCGCGTGGGAAGACGCCTCGTCGCTGGCCGAGGAGGTGGGCATCCGCGTGGTGAAGCTGCGCCTGGGGGTGGTGCTGAGCGCAAAGGGCGGCGCGCTGGACAAGCTGCTGCTGCCCTTCAAGATGGGCGTGGGCGGCAAGATCGGCACGGGGCAGCAGTGGATGCCGTGGATCACGCTGGAGGACACGGTGGAGGTGATCCTCCGCGCGTTGCGGGACGAGCGGCTGAGCGGCCCCGTGAACGCCGTCGCGGGCTCCGTGCGCAACGCGGAGTTCACGGACGCCCTGGGCCGCGCCCTGCACCGCCCCACGCTCATCCCCGTGCCCGGCTTTGGCCTGCGCGCGCTCTTCGGGGAAATGGCGGACGAGGCGCTGCTCGCCGGCCAGCGCGTGGACCCGGCCCGGCTGCGCGCCATCGGCCACCAGTTCCAGCATCCCACGCTCGACGTCGCGCTGGCCGCCGCGCTCAAGAACTGAGACGATTCGAGGAAAAGGCGGAGTCCTGCGCGAGGGCCGGCTTTTACGGCGCCCGCTGCGCGGGGCCCCTCACCCCCCGGCCCCCTCTCCCGCAAACTGCGCGGGAGAGGGGGAGAACTTCGGTCCCGGCGCGGGCTCCGCGCGAGGCAACGACCTCCGCCCGCGCAAACAACCCCTCCCCCGAAGTTGGGGGAGGGGTCGGCCGCCGTCGCGAGGAACGAGCGAAAAGGCGGCCGGGGGAGAGGGCCCGCGTCGCAGACGCGGCCGGACTCCGCCCACCGCACGGCACTGGCCCGTGCCGGACCCGTCGGCGAAGGCCGACATCACGTTTTCGGTGCCGCGACTTCAGTCGCCGGGGTCCCGGGCTCCGCCTCCCACCTCGATCCATCTCCCATCCCCTCCGCCGAATCCCCCCGGCCCTCCGTCCTCTCCTACGCCACGTCCACCCGCGCCTCCGCCCCCGCGCCGACTCCCGCGTCCACCGCGGCCTCCATCCCCTGCCCCGCCCGGCGTCCCCACCACCAGAACACGCCGCCGATCACCACCACGCCCGCGAACACGGCCGTCCCCGCCGTGAGCGACGCCGCCGTGGCGCCCACCGCCGCGTAGGCGAGCGCCGCCGGGACGGTGCCGGCCAGGGCGGCCAGCATGGCGCGCCCCCACGGCATGGGCGAGGCGCCGGCCAGGATCATCACCGTCTCCGCCAGCATGGGCACGGGACGCGACGCCACGATGGCCAGCGCGCCCCACCGCTGGAGCATCCGCCCCGCGCGGTCGTGCTCCTCGGGCGTCACCAGGCGGCGGATCCACTCGTTCCCCGCCCGCCCCAGCCAGAAGCCGACGGCCGCCGCCCCGATGGACCCCGCCAGCGAGAGCGCCGCGCCCACCCACAGGCCAAAGAGCAGCCCGTGCAGCATCATCACCCCGCTGCTGGGCACGGGGAGCGCCACGTCCACCACCAGCAGCGTCACGCCCGCGGCCGCCGCCCCCGCGCCGCCCGTACCCATCCACGGCCGCGCGTCCTCCACCGGCAGCCCCAGCGCCATCGCCACGCCGAACAGGGCGAGGAAAAGAACGATAAATCCGCCCAGCAGCAGCCAGTAGCGTCGCATGGCAGGGTCCGGAAGTGGTTGGAAATCAAACAGGATACGTGCGCACGGCGGCGCGGCGGGAGCGGAGGGGGGCGAGAAAAGCGCCAAGAGTTTGCTTGTCCCGCGGCTCGCTGCT
>DATING010001361.1:0-2074 GCA_035474555.1 Longimicrobium sp.
GCGGAACGAGGCTTCAACCGCTCCAGGAACGAGCCCCCGCACGCCCGGCGGCGCCGGTGCACGACCTGGCCCGTGCAGTCCGCGAAGGCGGACTTCGCGCCTTTCCAGCGGCGAATTCATTCGCTCGGCGCGGCCTCCGCCTCTCGACGTCAACCCCGCCCCGCCACGATCCCTGTCCGCCCGCGCCGGATTTCCGCGTCCCCCGCGTGGCACTCCCCCGCGACGGACAGTCCGCGCAGGCGGACTTCGTGTCGTTGTTGCGGCGAATTCATTCGCTCGGCGGGAGGCTGGACTCCGCGCAATCCATCACGAACGCGGGTCTTCCGATCCGGAGCGTGCGAGGAGATTCCGCATGCTCCACCGCCGGAACGTGGCTTGCAAACTCCATCCGCCCCAACCATTTCGGCGCACGTGACCAGGGAGGTGAAGGATGCCAGGATCGCCGTTGACGGGACAGGGCGGGCAGTTCGGCGGGCCGCAGTTCGGCTGGGGCGACACGCCGGGGGGCGGCGCACAAAGCGCGAACAGCGGCCTGAACCGCGGGCGCTACACCAACAGCCCCGAGGCCGGGCTGCACCGCGGCGAGTGGCAATGGCGCGGGCACGGCCCGTCCGCCCAGCAGTCATACGGCTGGGACTACCAGGGCGGCGTGGGCCGCGACGAGATCACGCAGCGCACCGAGGCCCGCATGGGCGCGTCGTTCCAGGCGCGGATGGCGCAGGAGCGCAGCGGCGGGCTGCCCCAGGGCCGCTACGCCATCGACTACGACCAGGGCCAGCGCACCGGCGGCGGCGCCACTCCGCGCTACGGTGCGACGGGCCAGCGCTACGGCGGCGACTACCCCGTCGGCGGGATGCAGGGCGGCGGCGCCCAGTCCCGCTACGGCGCCATGACCCAGCGCTACGGCGGAGACTATCCCACAGGTGGGATGCAGGGCGGCGGTGCCCAATCGCGCTACGGCGGCACGAGCCAGCGCTACGGCGGCGACGATTCCGCGGGCGGCATGCAGGGCGGCGGGACCGTCCAGCGCTTCAGTGCGAGGGAGCAGCACCCCGGCGGCGTCGACTACCGCGGCGGTGGATACGGCGCATCGGCTGGCGGCTACGGCGGCGGAAACCCGCAAGGGCGCGGCGGATACGGGGCCGAGCGCGGCTTCGGCGGGGGGATGCGCGCGGGCGGAGCGGGCGCGCAGGGCTACGACCGCGGCATGCGCGGTGCGATGGGGGGTGGATACGGGGCGCGGTACGGCGGCGAATACACGCAGCCCCTGAGCGACGCGGATTTCTATCGGCGCGTGGAGCGCTGGTAGCCCGGCTGACCGACTTCACGCGGAGGAGAGCACGATGGATCGCGAGGACCGCATCAACACGGACGGGCATCCCGAGAACACCAGCCGCGAGCTGCACATGCAGCCCGGCCGGCTGGACGACATCGAGAGCGCCGAAGCCTACGCCACCCGCAGCGGGCAGGGCGACGTCACGGGCCAGATGCCGGGCCGCTCCAGTGAGGGCGAGCACCTGCACGACCGCGAGGACATGTCCGGCCGCGAAGGGATGGGCGGCGGCAGCGGCGGCAACCCGATGGAGCGCGGCGAGCGCCAGGCGCAGACCGGCGGCGGTGCGGACCGCGTCACCCCGGGCGAGGACATCGGCGGCGGGCAGCACGCGCGCCCGGCGAGCGGCCTGCACGGCGCGGACGGCCGCGTCCGCGAGGGCGAGGACGTGGGTCACGGCATCCAGGCGCATGCCGCGGACGGCGCCTACACCGCCGACGGGCGCGTGGAGCGGGGCGAGGACATCGGCGGCGGCATCCGCGCCCGCCGCGCCGACGAGCAGGATCCCGGCAACCCGCTGGTCTGATCCCATCGGCGGATGGAACGACGCGAGCCCGGACGACCATCATCGTCCGGGCTCGTGCGTTTCCTCGAAGGCTCCCCCGCCCTGCCGGCATCTGGTATCAAAAGCGATTGGAGGCACGTGCATGGGCGAGGATCTGCCCCGGGGCGATTCACCGCGCGAGGACCCTGCCGCCGCACCCGCGCGCCTCGGATTCGGACGGCGAGTCGCACGCGGCG
>DATING010001362.1:0-7332 GCA_035474555.1 Longimicrobium sp.
GGCGAAACCGGCCGGACGCGTCCGTCACCGCTGCCAGCGCCGTCCCATCCACCGTCACCTGCACGCCCGCCTCCGGCTGCCCTTCGGCGTTCACCACCACGCCGGTCACCTCGCCGGGCGCCCCCGCGCTGTCCGCCAGCATCACCCAGGAGCGGAGGTGCGTGTCTCCCACGCCCGCCTGCCAGTGCGGATAGAAGAGCTCGACGGGGTTCTGCAGGCGGTAGCCCGTGAGGGCCAGCACCGCCTCGTCCACCACCACCAGCACCACCTCCGCGTCGCGCAGGGGGCGGCCGGCGGCGTCGCGCACCTCCACGTCCACCGCCGTCGGGGCGTCGGGCACCAGCAGGGAGTCCGCCGGGGTGGCCACCACCGTGAGCGTGCGCGGCCCCGGCGGCACGGCCAGCATCACGCTGCCGCCGGCGTAGTCCGTCCCCCGCGCCGTGGGCTGCGGGCGCCCCGCCGCGTCGTGCGCGCCCACCGCGTCCACCTGCACGTACAGGTTGGGGATGTCGCCCTCGCCGATGGGGACGCTCACGGTGACGACGGGGCCGTCGGACGACAGGGGCTGCGTGCGGACGAGCCCCTCGCGCCGGAGGGTCAGCACGCCCCGCGCGGGCCAGAAGGGGAGCTGAACCAGCACGCGGGCCGTATCCCCCGGCGCGTACGTGTCCCGGTCGGGGACCAGGGTGACCTGCCGCTCCGTGTTCTCGGTATCCTGGCCCGGGCCGCGCAGCCACGGCGCCCCGCCGTACACCCACACGTCCGTCTCCGTGACGGACGGCCGGTCCCGCGCATCGCGCACCGTCGCGGTGATGCGCCAGCGCCCGCCCTTCGCCTCCGTGCCAAAGGTGCAGGGGGCGGGGTTGGGGCCGCTCACCACGTCGCAGCGGATGGAATCCATCGCCACCTCGCTCCACTGCCCCGGCTCCGTCCGCCGCCACTCCAGCCGCGTGGCCACGACGTCCACCGGCCGGCCCAGCACCGGCTTGCCCTCCAGGTCCACCGCGACCACGAAGACCTCGATGGGCTCGCCCGTCTGCAGCCAGCCGCGCTCCGTCCGCAGCCCCGCGTACACCTCGCCGGGGTGCACCAGCAGGTGCTGCGTGCTCGTCCACGGCTGGCGGTTCACGTCCAGCACCGTGGACTGCGCCACGATCGCGTGCGTGCGCGGCGGCCGGGCCTCGTCGAAGTGCACGCGCACGGCGTGGCGCCCCCGCGCGTCCGTGACCCCCTCGAACGTCTCGCTGTACGACTCCGCTCCCGCCGCGCTGTAGCGGTATCCCCCGCCGAAGCGCCATCCGCCCCACCCGGGCGGGGTGAAGTGCGCGGCCTGGGAGTGCACGTCCCAGGTGACGGGCGCGCCGGGGAGTGCGCCGCCGGAAAAGTAGGTGGCGCGCACGGACACCTCCGCGCTGCCGCCCACGAGGTGCGGCCCCTCGTCCGCCCGGGTGGCGACCTCGTACTCCGGGCGGCGGAACTCCTCCACCCGGAACGACACGCTCCCCGGGTTCTCCCCCTCCCCCGCGGCGGGGGGGAGGCGCAGCCGCACGGTGCCGTGGCCCAGGTTGGCGCCCGCGGGCACGGCGAAGCGCGCGTCGAAGCCGCCCAGCGCCGTCAGGGGGGCGTACCCGGAGGCGATCTCGTTGCCGCGGGGATCGCTCGCCACCCAGCGGACGGAATCCCCCCGCTGCCGCGGCAGCTCCAGCCCGCCGTCCGTGGCCCGGACGAAGCGGCGGACCCATCCCTTGAAGCGCACCTCCTCGCCCGGCCGGTACAGGCTGCGGTCCGTGGCCGCGTACCACAGCAGCTGCGCGCCGGGATCCATGCGGCGCCACGGCCCGGGGATCAGCGCCACGTCGTCGCCGCCGCGCGCCACCAGCCAGCCGGCGCTTTCCGGCTGTGACGGCAGGGCGAGGGAGGCGGTGCCGTCCGCGTCCGTCGTCCCCTCGCCGCCGCCCCCGACCGCCACCCGCAGCCCGGGGAGGGGCGCGCCGTCCACCAGCGACGTGGCCCAGGGCGTCACCGTGGTGCGGTCCACGAAGGCCGTCAGGCCGATGCGGGTGGCCTGCACCCACGCGTACGTGGCCTGGAGGTGGCGCTCGGGATGCGCGGGCTCCAGGGCTTCCACCCCCACGACCAGCTGCCCCATCCCCCCGCGCAGCACCTCGTCCAGCTCGATGACGGTCTCCGTCTGCTCGCCCGGGCCGGCGTCGATGCGGACGACGCGGTTCACCACCTCCGTCCCCGGGAGGCTCGCGGCGTGCCCGCGGAGGTCGCGGAAGCGGGGCCACTCTTCCGGCGCCACGCGGTGGATGCGCACGCGCAGCCCCGGGTGGTCGTGGCTGAAGACGGACAGGCGGCGCGGCCCGGCGGGGTCCAGCACGATCATCCGCTCCGTGAATCCCGTCAGCTGGGGATGCGGCCGGCCCACGTCGAAGCGGTGCACGGTATCGCGTGCCATCGTCTGCCCGAACACGTCGCGCACCTGCCGCAGGACGGTGACGGTGTAGCGCGTGTCCGGCTGCGTGGCGCCGCGGATGGAGAGCATCTCCCCGAACCGCGCGACCGTCATCCCGGGGATGGCGGGCTCCACGCGCACCCACGACGCCGGGGTCCCGGTCGTATCCAGCGGGTTGCTGAGCTGGATTCCGAACGGCATCCCCGGCCGGCACGGCGATCCGCACCACGCGTTCGTCACCCGCAGGGGTCCGTAGGTATGGAACGCCCACGCCTGCTCCATCTTCGTGGGCAGGGGCCCCTCGGCGGAGGGGGTGCCGGCGAGGATGACCACCCGCACCTGCGCGTCGTACGGCAGCGGCTGTACGGGGCGCAGCGCGAGCCAGGTGGCGGAGTCCGCGCGCTGGGAGAGGGAGCGCGCGTTGGGATCGGCCGCGATCTCCGCGGGCGTGGCCATGCGGACGGCGAGCGTGTCGCGGCCGGCGTGCAGGCGGATGCGGCGGGCCACGGCCGCGCGGTCCATCCGCTGGTCGAACTGGACGAGGAGGATGGGCTCGCGGCGCACCGCCGTGCCATGCGGCAGCCCGCCCGTGGCGGAAAGGGCGGGGGTGGAGAAGGTCCACGATACCGCCTCGCCCAGCGCGCGTCCCGTGGCGGAGCGCGTGCCGGCGGGGATGGTGACGGTGTACTCCGTGGCGGCCGCCATCCGCCCCACGGGGGTAAAGACGAGCGTACGGACGTCCAGCCAGCGCCAGCGCCCGGCCGGCATCGGCGAGATGCGCACGGGCACGGCGCCGCTCTCCACCACGGCCACGGACGAGAGCGGCACCATGGGCTGCGAGAACGTCACCGTCACCTCCGCGCCGATGGGCACCTCGCCCTGCGGCGCGCCGCGCACGACGGCCAGCGCCGCCACCGTGCGCGGTCCCGACGGCCGGGGCGGGGCCACGCTGTCCGCCGGGGGAAAGGCCGCCAGCACCACGCGCCCCGTGCGCGGCGCAGGCAGCGTGCGGGCGGGAAAGGCGAACGAATCCGCCGCCGTCCGTGCCGACTGCGGCGCGGGGAGCCGCGCCAGGATGCGCGCCGCGTCGCCCGCGGAAAGGAGCAGGGCGGGCGCGATGGGCTGCCGGGGCGCGGCCCGCGACAGCGACTCGGCCAGCCGAAAGCGCAGGCCCAGCGTGTCCACGACGACGGGTGCGGGCGCGGCGGGGTCCACCGGCGGCGGCAGGTACAGCGGCGGAACGTTCTGCGATCGCTGGGCGGGCGCCGCGCCGGGCGCCAGCAGGGCCAACGCGGCCGCGGAAAGCAGCGGTACCAGCCGGAGAAACGCGCGCATGGTGGGTCCGGGCGAACGGGGAGGCATGATGATGTGAAGTGCGAGCGCGCATCGCCCTCGCACCTGGAGAACGCACGTTCCCCGCGCGCCCGGACAGCGAGTACCGGCGGGAATCATCGATACGGACGGATCAGACACGCCGTCCCTATCACGACAAACAGCGTTCGAGCAAAGACATGGAGCACGCTGAGTCCCGCGTGGAAACACCGGATTCGTCGATTCACTAGGCCTGCGAAACAGCATCACGCAGAGGGCGCAGAGGTAAAAGATGAGACGCAGAGGAAACCCAATGCGGACCTCTGCGTCCTCTCTGCTGTTCTCTGCGCCCTCTGCGTGAAACACAACGGGTAGATGAAAATCCACGGAACGAACCAGGGGCGGCGGAGGATTCATCATCCCTCGCCGCCCCTGCCGTTGCTGGCTATTCCCTATTCCCTATTCCCTATTCCCTATTACCTATTCCCTGTCACTTCGGCGCCGGCTCCTCGATGATCACCCGGTCCGACCCGCCGCGCCCGAACGTCTCCGGCGAGTACATCTCCTCCGCGCGCGGAGGCGGGACGATGAACAGGCCGGGCGTGGTCGCGCGGGCCACGTACGTGTAGGTGTAGACGCCGGCCGGCAGGAGCGAGGTGAACGCCTCCACGCGGTCGTCGCGCAGGTTCTGGTGCTCGTACCAGTTCCACCACCAGCCGCGGTCGTACGCGGCGCGACCGAGCGGGACGGGCCGCCCGCGCGGGCCGGGGTTCACGCGCTCGCCCGTTGGCCGGGTGTCCTGCGCGCCCAGCAGCGCCGTGTTCACGGCCTCGAAGCCGGCCGGGAGCGGGTCCACCATCGCCACGTGCACGCGGCGGCTGGGGGCGGTCACCGTCACCGTCACGCGGACGCGCGCGCCGGCCCGCACCCGCCAGCGGCCGTCCTCCCCGCGGACGACGTCCATCGAATCATCCATGGGCTCGTAGGTGCGCTCCACCGCGAAGCCGCGCTCCAGCGGCGCCAGGTCCAGGTCGCGGGGGGCGTAGCGCAGCCCGGCGCGGTAGTACAGCCGCCCCGGCCCCTCCTTGCCGATGGTCAGCGACGCCGGATCGTCCTCCCCCAGCACGCGCATGGGCACGTCCAGGTGGAAGCGGTCGGCGCTGCGGCCCGTGAACGGCTGCTCCCCCGCGAAGCGCTCGCCCAGCCACAGCCGCGCCACGAACTCCGGCGTCTGCCCCTCGTACACGCGGAAGTAGCGGTCCAAGGCCAGCAGCACCCACGCGTTTTCCTGCGTGTTGCTCCACCGGCCGCGCACGCGGTTCCCGAGCAATCCGCGTACGGTCTTGGTCGCCAGCTCGCTCCGGGGCTCCGTCCGCAGCAGCGCCTCCAGCACCACGGCGTCCGTCCGCCGCGACGAGTGCAGCAGCAGGTACTCGCCCTCCTGGTAGGCGGTGGCGAAGGTCGCCGTGGAGGCGGTCTCCGTCGCGCGGTTGTTGACGATGCGCAGCAGCTCCGCGCGCTCCGCCACGAACGCCGGCCGCTCGGCCACGGCGGAAAGGAGCCAGCCGCCCACCTCCAGCGGGATGGTGTCCAACCGCACCTGGCCGAAGAGCGTGCGCAGCTCGCCCTCCACCGCGCGGTCGCCGGCCAGGTCGCGCACGTAGGCGGCGTACGCGCGGATGGCGAAGCGCGTCGGCCGCGAGTACTCGCCCGGGATGCGGCCATCCACCCGGCGCAGGTACTCCATCGACCGCTCCAGCATCCCCCCCGGCACCGCGTAGCCCTTGGCCTGGGTGCGCACCAGTGCGTGCGCCACGTGCACGCTCACGTACGGCCACGACTCCGCGCGCCCGGGCCAGAGCCCGAACCCGCCGTCCGGCGTCTGCATCGCTTGCAGCGCCGCCAGGTCGCGGGCGACGGAATCCGCCAGCGCCTGCGCGGGGGGCAGCCCCTCCGCGCGGAACTCGGCCAGCACGTCGCGCAGGGCCGCCACGGCCAGCAGCCGCGAGGCGATGGGCTCCGCGGCCCGGTACCGGTAGCGCACCAGGTACACGAAGGCGTCCGTGAGCTCCTGGAGCGCCGTGGACGAGGTCGTCACCTCCAGCCCGCCGAACGCGGGGATGGCATCGTCCGGCACCTCCAGCGGCAGGTCCACCGCGCTGTCCCCCGCGATGGAGCCGTACGTCGCAAACGCCTCCGCCGTCGCGGGGGTGTAGACGGGGAGCGTGATCGTCGCCGCGTCGGAGAGTCCGCCCGCCACCGCGGCGATCTGGATGGTCGCCGTCCCGGGCCGCACGGCCTCCGCCGCGATGCGAACCTCCACGCGGTCGCCGGCGGGGACCCGCACGCGCTTGCCGGGCTCGGTGAAGCGCATGCCCTCGCCGCGGGCGGCGACATCCACCTCCAGCGGCGCGTCCGTCTGGTTCTGCACCACGACAGGGAGGTCGATGCGGTCGCCGAAGTTCAGGAAGCGCGGCGCGGAGGGGCGCACCATCAGCGGCTGCCGGGCCGTGATGGCGGATTCGCCCGCGCCGTACCGCGTCGCTTCCGACACGGCGACGGCCATCACCCGGTAGCGGGTGAGGCTGGAGGGGAGCGTGAACGGCACCCGCGCCCGCCCGTTCGCGTCCGTCCGCACCACTGGCGCCCACAGCGCCAGTGCGGCGAAGTTCGCGCGGACGGCGATGGCGCCCGTCGCCTCGTCCCCCCCGACCTTCCCCTGCGGCGCGTACGCCCCGTCCTCCGCGGGGGGTGGCGGCGGCGCGGGCGGCGCGGCAGCCGGGGCGGCGGCGGACGACTGTCTCGCCTGCGCGACGCTCGCCTCCACCCCCTGCGCCACGCCGCCCGCCGATCCCTGCCCCACGAAGTCCTCCGCCATCGACAGCGCCGCGGCGAGCTCGATCCGCAGCTCCGCCAGCGGCGCATCGCCCACGTCCAGCTCCACCGTGGCCCCCTCGGTGCCCCTGCGCTCCACGCGCAGCGTCCGGCGGCCCCGCGGCACGCCCGCCAGCCGGAAGCGGCCGGAGGCGTCCGTCACCGTCCGCAGCGCGGTCCCCTCCACCGAGACCAGCGCCCCGGCCAGGGGCTGCCGGGTGCGCGCATCCACCACCACGCCCCGCACCGCGCCCGGGCCCGTGGTGTCCGACAGCAGCACCCAGGGGCGCATGTACAGGTCCCTCACCCCCGTGCTCCAGTGGGGATAGAAGAGCTCAATGGGGTTCTGCAACCGGTAGCCCGTCAGGGCCAGCACGGCCTCGTCCACCACCACCAGCGCCACCTCCGCGTTGGGCACGGGGCGGCCGGCGGCGTCGCGCACCTCCACATCCACCGACGTCTCCGCGTCCGGCAGCAGCACGCTGTCTGCCGGCGTGAGCGTCACCGTCAGCGCGCGCGGCCCCGTGGGCACGGCAAGCGCCACGGTGCCGGTGGCGAAGTCCGTCCCCCGCGCCGTGGGCTGCCGGCGCCCCGCGGCGTCGTGCGCGCCCACGGCATCCACCTGCACGTACAGGTTGGGGATGTCGCCCTCCCCCACGAGCACGGGGACGGTGAAGGTGGGCCCGTCC
>DATING010001363.1:0-1743 GCA_035474555.1 Longimicrobium sp.
CACCACATCGTCAGCGACGGGTGGAGCAGGGGGGTGCTCTCGCGCGAGTTCTCGGCGTTGTACGCGGCGTACCGGGAGGGCGGGGAGTCGCCGTTGCCCGAGCTGGCGGTGCAGTACGCCGATTACGCGGTGTGGCAGCGCGAGCAGCTGGAGGGTGAGACCCTGGATCGGCAGCTGGCGTACTGGCGGGAGCGCCTGTCGGGCGCGCCGGAGCTGCTGGAGCTGCCGACCGACCGTCCCCGCCCGGGGGTGCAGACGTACCAGGGCGCGACGGTGCCGGTGGAGCTCTCCCTGGAGCTGCTGGAGCAGTTGCAGGCGCTGGGACGCAGCGAGGGTGCGACGCTGTACATGACGCTGCTGTCTGCCTTCGAGGTGCTGCTCTCGAAGTACGGCGGGGGCGAGGACATCGTCGTCGGCAGCCCCATCGCCGGACGCCCGCGCCGGGAGGTGGAGGAGCTGATCGGCTTCTTCGTCAACACGCTGGTGCTGCGCGCCGACCTGTCCGGCGACCCGAGCTTCCGCGAGACGCTGCGGCGCGTGCGGGAAGGGACGCTGGGGGCGTACGAGCACCAGGAGGTGCCGTTCGAGAAGCTGGTGGCGGAGCTTCAGCCGGAGCGCAGCCTGAGCCACTCCCCGCTCTTCCAGGTGTCGTTCACGGTGCAGACCGCCGGAAGCGGGGGAGGCTCCCCCCTCCCGGGGCTGAGCGTGAGCGGGGTAGACGCGGCCATGGAGATCGCGAAGTTCGATCTTTCCCTGACGCTCGTGGCGACCCCCAGGGGCCTGTGGGGCGGCCTGAACTACAACACCGACCTCTTCGAGCGCGATACGATCGAGCGGATGCTCGGCCACCTGGCGCGGGTGCTGGAGCAGGTCGCCGCCGACGCGGACGTGCGCCTCTCGCACCTGGCGCTTGCCGGGCCGGAGGAGCGTGGGCAGGTCGTCGAGGAGTGGAACCGGACCGAGCGCCCGTACCCGCGGAACGTGTGCGTCCACGAGCTGTTCGAGGCGCAGGTGCGGGAGCGGCCGGATGCCGTGGCGCTGGTCTGGGGCGATGAGTCGCTGACGTACCGCGAGCTGGACGCGCGGGCGAACCAGCTTGCGAATCACCTCGTCCAGCTGGGCGTGGGCCCCGACGTGCGGGTCGGCGTGCTGCTGGAGCGGAGCGCGGAGCTGATCGTCTCGATCCTGGCCGTGCTGAAGGCGGGCGGCTGCTACGTGCCGCTGGATCCAGGCTATCCGGCGGAGCGGCTGCGCCTGATGCTCGCCGACAGCAGCGTTCGCGTGCTGCTCAGTCGCAGCGACGTGGCGGGGGCGGTGGATACGGGCGCCCTGCACGTCATCCACCTGGACCAGTCGGGCGACGCGCTCGCGTCGGAGCCGGTCGAAGCGCCTCGCAGCGGTGCGACGGCGGAGAACCTGGCGTACATCGTCTATACCAGCGGGAGCACGGGCAAGCCCAAGGGCGTGATGGTGGCCCACCGCCACGTCGTGCAGCTCGTCGTCGAGACTGATTACGTGCGGTTCCGCCCCGGCGACCGCATCGCGCAGGCGTCGAACGCGAGCTTCGACGCACTGACGTTCGAGGCCTGGGGCGCATTCCTGAACGGCGCCACGCTCGTCGGAATCCCCCGGGACGTCCTCCTCTCGCCCCCCGCGCTGTACCGGATGCTGCGCGACGAGCGCATCACCACGCTCTACCAGACGACCGCGCTGCTGAACCAGCTCTCGCGCGAGCTGCCGGAC
>DATING010001364.1:0-2912 GCA_035474555.1 Longimicrobium sp.
CCTCCGCGCCGCGAACGCCGCGTTCGACGACGCTCCCCCGGCGGATGCGGGCGATGCGAAAGCGCTCGGCGTCCCGGAACCCTGGCTCGCGAACGCCGGCCGCCTCCCCGTGCCGCAGGCGGGTCCGCGGACTCCGGTGGAATGGTTCAAGTCGCTGCCCTCGGAGGAGGTGCCTGGCGAGCGGCTGGGGTGGGACGACGAGGAACTGCTGTTCTTCAACGGCCACGGCGGGTTCTCGCGGGACGGGCGCGAGTACGTGATCCGCATGCCGCCCGGCGAGCACGGACCCGTGCGGCCGCCGGTGCCGTGGACCAACGTGGTCGCGAACGAGCACACCGGCTTCCTGGTTTCCGAGAGCGGCGCCGCGAGCACGTGGAGCGGCAACAGCCGCGAGAACCGGCTCACGCCGTGGAGCAACGACCCCGTGAGCGATCCGCACGGCGAAGCGCTGTACCTTCGCCACGAGGCGGGCGACCGCTTCTGGTCTCCCACGGCGGGTCCCGCGCCCGGTGACGGGGCGTACGAGGCGCGCCACGGCTTCGGCTACTCGCGCTTTCGCCACGCCAGCCAGTCGCTGGACCAGGACACGACGATGTTCGTGCCGCGCCACGATCCTGTGAAGATCGTCCGGCTGCGGCTCACGAACACGGGCGACGCGCCGCGCCGCGTCTCCGCCTTCAGCTACGCGCAGCTGGTGCTCGGCGGGCTGCCGCAGGAGACGGGCGCGCGGATCCGGACGCGCTGGGACGACGCGGCGGATGCGATCTTCGCGACGAATGCGAATCGCGGCGAGTTCTCCGCCCGTGTCGCCTTTGCGGCAGCGGTGAGCCCGGCGACGCGCGATCGAATTCTCCCTTCCCCCACGCAGTTTGTGGGGGAAGGGCCGGGGATGGGGGGCGCTCCGGGCACGCACCACACGCCGCCAGCGGGCAGAGAAGCCCTCTCGTGGACGGCGGACCGCACGGCGTTCCTGGGCGCGTACGGCTCCGCGTCGTCACCGGCTGCGCTGCGGACGGCGGAGCGGCTGGACGGCGCGGCGGGCGCGGGGCTGGACCCGTGCGCCGCGCTCCAGGTGACGCTCGTCCTCCAACCCGGGGAGACGGCGGAGGTCGCGTTCCTCCTGGGCGAGGCGGCGGACGAGGCGGCCGCGCGCGCCATCGTCGCGAAGTACCGCGGGGCGGATGCGGTCGGCGGCGCGCTGGACGAGGTGCGGGCGTTCTGGGCCGGGATCGTGGAGGGCGTGCAGGTGCGGACGCCGTCGCGGGAGCTGGACCTGATGGTGAACGGCTGGCTGGCGTACCAGAACCTGGCCTGCCGCGTGTGGGGCCGCACGGCGTTCTACCAGTCCGGCGGCGCGTTCGGGTTCCGCGACCAGCTACAGGACTCGTCCGCGCTCGTCTACCTGCGCCCGGAGCTCACGCGGCAGCAGATCGTGCTCCACGCGTCGCACCAGTTCGTGGAGGGCGACGTGCTGCACTGGTGGCATCCGCCGCTCAGCAAGGGCATCCGCACGCGCTTCGCGGACGACCTGCTCTGGCTTCCGTACATCACCGCGTTCTACGTCTCATCGACGGGTGACGCGGGGGTGCTGGATGAAAGCGCTCCCTTCGTGACGGCCGCGCCGCTTCCCGAGGGCGAGGACGAGGTCTTCCTCTTCCCGGACGATTCCGGCCAGCGCGCGAGCGTGTATGAGCACTGCTGCCGGTCCATCGACCGCTCGCTCACCCGCGGCGCGCACGGCCTGCCGCTGATGGGCACGGGCGACTGGAACGACGGGATGAACCGCGTGGGGCGCGAGGGGCGCGGCGAGAGCGTGTGGCTGGGCTTCTTTCTGCACGGCATTCTGGACGACTTCATCCCCGTGTGCGAGGCGCGGGGGGACAGGGAGCGCGCGGAGCGGTACCGTGCCTATCGCGCCACCCTGGCCGAGGCCCTGAACGACACGGGCTGGGACGGCGGATGGTATCGCCGCGCCTATTACGACAACGGCGCGCCCCTGGGCTCCGCCGCCAACGACGAGTGCCGCATCGACGCCATCGCGCAGGCGTGGTCGGTGCTCTCGGGCGTGGCGCCGGCGGAGCGCGCGGAACAGGCGCTGGATGCGCTGGAGCAGCACCTGGTGTCGGAGGAGGAGGGCATCATCCGCCTGCTGACGCCCGCGTTCGACCGGACGCCGCACGATCCCGGCTACATCAAGGGCTACCTCCCCGGCGTGCGCGAGAACGGCGGCCAGTACACGCACGCGGCGCTGTGGGCCGTGCGCGCCCTGGCGCAGGCGGGGCGCACGGAACGGGCTGCGCGCCTGCTTCAGATGATCAGCCCCGTGAGCCACGGCCGCACGCCGGAGGAAGTCGCCGTCTACCAGGCGGAGCCGTACGTGATCGCGGCGGACGTGTACGGCGTGGCGCCGCACGTGGGGCGCGGCGGGTGGACGTGGTACACGGGCTCGGCGGGGTGGATGTTCCGCGTGGCGCTGGAGTCCGTGCTGGGCATCACGCTCCGCGGCGGCGACGCACTCTGCATCCGACCCAGCGTCCCGCGCGACTGGCCCGGGTTCACCGTGCGCTACCGCCTCCCCGACGACGCGACCACGTACGAGATCGCCGTCACGCGCGAGGACGGCGCCGGCATCCGCGCGTCGGATGACGGCCGCGAGATCGAGGCGGCCGATGGCATCCTGCGCATCCCACTGGTCCGCGACGGCGCCGAGCACCGCATCTACGTCGTGCTGGGCCGCAACTTCGCGCCGACGTACGCGCCGAACGAGCCGAACGAGCCGAATGAGCCGGAGGCGGTGGTGAGCGGGGATTGAGGACGGAGTCCCGGCGCGCGGCGGGCTAAGGCCCTCACCCGGACTCGCTTAGGCTCGTCCACCCTCTCCCACAAACTGCGTGGGAGAGGGTATAGACTTC
>DATING010001365.1:0-3240 GCA_035474555.1 Longimicrobium sp.
GCGCATCTCGTCCTGGAACCAGCCCTGGACGGGGACCAGCATCCCGCTCTTGGGGCGATGGACGATCTCCATCGGCAGCAGGTCCTCTACCGCGGCCTTGAGCACTGCTTTCTCCACCGTGCCGGCCAGCTTGTGCGCGGGCGGGATGGTGAAGCTGGCGTCGATCACCCGGCGGTCCGCCAGCGGCGAGCGGCCGATCAATCCATTCGCCGACGTCAGGTTGGAGACCTTGGTCAGGATGTGGTCGGCGCCCTTGTAGCGCACGTTCACGTCCAGCAGGCGGTTCAGAAAGTGCCGCATTCCGCCCTCGCCCAGCCGCTCCGCGAACCAGTGCCCGGCCGGCGGCCCGTCCTTCAGCGCCGCGTGCGCCTCGGCGGTGAGGAGCGACGGGAGGTCGTCGTAGCACTTGCTGAACGAGCGCAGGTAGGCGGGGACGAGCTCGTCCGGGTCGCCGTACAGCGCGTGCAGCAGCATGGGCGTGTTCTTGGGCCCGCCAAAGCTGGGGTCGCCGCCCTCGCCGTTCAAGATCGTGCCCGTCACCTGCGCGGCGGCGCGGCCGATGAGCAGGTTCGGCGTGGTGAGCGGGTCGCCGATGGGATCGTCCAGCACCGCCAGCGACTCCGACAGGTGCCGCAGGATGACGGGCCCGGGGAACTCCAGGATGTGATGCGTGGTGCCGCAGTGCTCCGCCACCAGGGACGACCATTGCAGCTCGTTGCGATACGATCCGCCGAAGTGCAGCGCGAAGGTGTGCACCGGTTCCGCGTGCTGCCGCGCGGCGATGGCCGTCACCAGCGAGCTGTCCACGCCGCCGGAAAGGTAGACGCCCACGGGGCCCGTCGAGGGAAGCCGCACGCGCACGGCGTCGTCCAGGAGCGCGCGGAGCCGGGCGGCGTGCACCTCCAGCGGCGCGTCCTCGTCCTCCACGCGCTCGGTCGGCTCCCAGAAGGTGTGCGCGCGCCCGTCCGGCAGCGACAGCGCGGTGCCCGGGCGCAACTCCGTGACGCCGCGCCACATCGTCCGCTCGCCGGGGACGAAGGCGCACGTCAGGTAGTCGCGCAGGGCGACCGCATCCACCTCGCCGGACACGCCCTCCGCGCGGCGCATGGGCCGCAGCCGCGACGACCAGCTCCACCCGCGCGCCGCATCCCCCGCGAGGTACAGCGTCCGCGCGCCGGCACCGTCGCGCACGAGCCACAGGCGGCGCTCGGCGGGGAGCCACACGGCCGCGGCGTACATCCCCAAGGCGTGCCGCCCCGCATCCCCGCCGTGCGCGCGGACGAGCGCGGCCAGGAGCGCGAGCGGCGACGCGCCGGGCAGATCAAGCGTGCGCCGCAACTCGTCCGCGTTGTCCAGGATGACGTCGCCGCACGCCGTCCATCCACCGGCGGGATCGGATTCCATCGCCCCGCCGAACGCCGCCTCCCCGTCCCGCCACGCCGTATCGAATCCCAACCGGCGCAGGGCATCAACCGGATCCGCTCCGCCGAAGCTTCCCGCGAACGCCATCAGCCGAACCCGTCCACGGACGCATCGGATCCGCCACCGCTGCCGCCGCCAGTGCCCATGGGGATGAAGAAGAATCCGCCGCCGCCGTCGTACCCGCCGCCGACCAGCGCCGTACCGCTGGCATCCGCGGCCGCGACGGCGGCGATGGCCTGGTAGACGGCCCGCATCACCTGCGCGGGGCGGAGGGCGGCCAGCTCGGCCACGTGGTTCTCCGCCAGCCATGCCACGTCCTCCGGCGGCAGCACC
The DNA here is from genome assembly GCA_035474555.1 of Longimicrobium sp. Classification (GTDB taxonomy): domain Bacteria; phylum Gemmatimonadota; class Gemmatimonadetes; order Longimicrobiales; family Longimicrobiaceae; genus Longimicrobium. The sequence continues at coordinate 1,756 of DATING010001365.1, forward strand.
TCGGCGAGGCGCGGCGGCTTCGGCCCCGTGGGGACGTGGAGCGCGGGCATGCGGAGCTTGCGCGCCATGTCCGGCCGCAGCCCCACGTCCACGATGCGGATGGACGTGTCCGGGAACCACTCCGGGTCGCGGAGCTGGAGGGGGAGCAGGCACCCGCCGGGGGACGCGTCGTGCAGCGCGAAGACGGTGAGGTTCGGGTTGCGGCGGAGCATGGCCTTGACCGTGTCCGCGATGCCGTGCGGGTAGCCGTCGTGGCTCAGCACGGCGCAGTTGTGCTCGAAGTGAAAGCGGTTGGCCACCAGCATGGCCGCCGTCTCCCACCGGTCCGTCACCACCGCGCGATCGAAGGAGAACGCCGCCACGTCCCCCGGCACCTCGCGCGCGGGCGCCGCCAGCTGGGCTTCGCGCGGGGGGAGGAGCCCCGCGACGTCACCGTGTGCGGCGCGCCATTTGGCCAGGTACGTCGCCTGGAACGCGGGAAAGGGGATGCGCGGCGGGCGGGGCGGCGGCGGCGATTTCGCGTTGGTCCAGGCGCTGAGCAGCCCGCCCAGGAAGAAGCCCACCGGAACGCCGATGAGCCACGCCTGGAACGGGTCGAAGAGGATCACCTCCGTGACGCTCAGCAGGGCCGGCGCCGTGCCCAGCACGGGAAGCCAGCCGTACGGGCTGCGCCAGAAGCCCGGCTTCATCCACTTGCGGTTGAACTCGTACCAGAGCGCGCGGTCCGTGAACTGGACGCTGCCCTCGCCCGAGACCCGGTCGAGGACGGCCTTGAACTGCGGATCGGTGACCCGGTTGGTGTCCGACGCCGGCTCAAAAGCGAACGGGTGCCTGCACTTGGGGCAGCGTCCGTCCGGCCGGTCTTTGCGCTTTGAATCCGTCCCGCAGTAGATGCACTTCATGCGATCACCGTCGTTGGAATTCGCATCGTCTTTCTCATCCAAAGCCATCCGTGGCCGTCTCCGCCTTGCCGCGCGCCGGCAGGTCGCCCGTCCAGACGAATCCCAGCTTGCTGGACGGCACCCCGCCGTACGCCGGGTCGTCGTACGGGCCCGCGGCGGCAAAGGCGGCCTGCAGCACCCGGATGAGCGTCCGGGGGGTGAGGGCGTCCAGCTCCGCGTACGTGCCGGCCTGCAGCCACTCCACCTCGTCCAGGGACAGGCTGACGCTCATGTCCAGCACCAGGCGGCCGGGGGAGCCGCCCAGGGAGGGCAGGCCGATGCGGCGCGCCGTCGCCGGGCGGAGCCCCGCGTCCACCACGCGGACGGCGCTCCCGGGGAACCAGCCCGTGCGGCGCAGCGTGGCCGGGAGCGCGCACCCCGCGAGCGACGCGTCGTGCAGGGCAAAGACGGTGAGCCGCGGATTGCGCCGCAGCATCTCCTTGACCGTGTCCGCAATGCCGTACGGGTAGCCGTCCGCGCTCAGCACGGCGCAGTTGTGCTCGAAGTGAACGCGGTTGGCCACGAGCATGGCGGCCGTCTCTGC
>DATING010001366.1:0-5302 GCA_035474555.1 Longimicrobium sp.
CTCTGCGGCTCTGCGTGAAATGCGGTTCCTGTGTGCACAAGGGATTCTCAGCTTTGGTATTACTCCGCGAACTCTGCGTTCAATCGTTCTTCTGCCACAAAAACACGCCGGAGGCAGCCTGGTCGGCTACCTCCGGACATGGGGGACTCGAACCCCTGTGGCATCACCCACACCCATAAGGACGATGGGTTTACCCCACGTCCCGCTCCTACGGTAGTCTCGCGCCCGCCCCCGGTCAAGGTTCTCGTGCGTCAGTCCGCGAGCACGTTGCCATCCTGCTCCACGTGCGCGAATCCGCTATCCACCATCACCGCCTCGAACGCGTGCGCCGCCACGTTGTGCGCCACCCGCCACAGCCTGCGCCGCACGGGCATCTTGGTGGAGTCGGGAAGGCCGGCGGGCGCGTTGAGCACGGACACGAACACGCCGATCGTGAAATCTTCCAGGTGGTTCTCGCGGATCAGCAGCATGGGGCCGTAGTAGCCGTACGCGCGGATCCCATCGGCACCGCGCTGGGACAGGTAGTGATCCCGGGCACCGGACTCGGGATCCCGCATGCGCACCGGGTGCAGCCCCGCGTCCGAGCTGGCGGCGCGGTTCTCGTGGATGAGCACGCTGTGGCAGTTGCCCACAAAGATGCCGTGTCGCGCCAGCCCTCCCCGGCCAAAGGGGACGTGCACCAGGATGTCGTTGGCGGAGACGACGGCGCGGTGCACGCTGTCCGGCCCGCGGCGAAAGTCCTGGATGTCCTCGTGCTGGCGCGGGCGGTGGTGGCTCAGGCCGATGTGCACGCCCTGCAGCACGCCCTCGATCCGGTTGCCGTTCACGGTCACGTCCCCCGCGACGCCGCCGCCCACCACGATGCCCTGCGACCCCACCGTGAGCAGGCGCATCACCCACCGCCGCAGCACGGTGGTGCCGACCACCACCTGCTCGCCGCCGGGCACCACAATCACCAGCTCGCCGGGCTCCGCAGCCGGGGCCGTGCCGGACAGCCGGCCGGCCGGCTGCTCGCCGGAGGGCAGGGCGCCGTCGACGCGTTTGGTGAAGGGAACGCCCTGCCGGGACTCCACGTAGTCGCTCAGCGCGTCCCGCAGGTCCGACGCGCTGGTCTTCCCCATCTGCGCGTCGTGCCAGCGCCGCCACCAGGGACCCAGGTACTGGTACCACGTGACCGGCGATCCATCCGCCTCGCGCTCGTCCGGCAGCGGCAGCTCCAGCGGCCCGCGCACCCCCGTCAGGATCGTGTCCAGGTAGGTGACGAAGCCCCGTTGGGCCATCACCTCGTCGAAATCCACCTCCTCCGCCAGCCTGCCGTGGACGTGCACGTGGTTGCCATCCACCGTGGCGTTTCCGGGATTCACCAGCAGGATGCCGATCTGCCGGTCGCCCACCTGGGCCTCGCACCCGCGGATGGTGATGGACGTGTCCGGTACGCGGCGCTGCGGCGAGTCGGGGTTCATGGCCACCAGGCAGGCGGCGTCGCGCCGGATGCCGCCCGCGCACTGCAGCACCAGCTCCTCGGCCACCACCGCGCGGCACTCCACGAAGGCCAGGGTGCCGTTGGGGGGCTCGCCGCCCTTGTCGGCCCTTGCCGTCACCCCCGTCGCGGCGAAGAACCCCCGCACGGCCACGTGCGCGCAGTCTTCGAAGTAGAGGGCGCGCTCCAACTCCGCCGCCTCGAAGCGGGTGGCGGGACCCACACCGTGCAAGGAGACGTTGCGGAACCCGCGCACCACCAGCGGCCGCTCCAGGGGATACCTTCCCGCCCGGAAGCAGATGTCCACGTCCCTGCCCGTGTTGCGCTCCAGGAACGCCGTCACCTGGTCGTACCAGCCGTCCCCGGGGGATACGGTGAGGCTGCTGCACCCACCCGTGCGCGCGCACAGCCAGTCCAGCGCCTCCTGCACGGTGGCGACGGGGGGCTGGGCCTGCGACATCCGGCAGTCCGCATCCGGCCGGTACGCCACCTCCGACGCCACGCTCAGGCTGGCGTTGAAGATCACGGGCCCGGGTACCTCGATCCACGTGTCGTCGTCGGGATGGTCGGGGTCCTGGGCCACGCGCTCCTGCAGGGTGGCGACGACCACCTGGTGCTGCGCGTCCGTCGCCAGCCGCCACCAGCAGCGCGCCATCCCGTCCGCGCCGATCTCCACCTCCAGCTGCTTCCGCCCCGCGTTGGGGTACATGCCGGACACGGCCGTCACGTCGCCGCTGTCCTCCCTGGCGCGAAAGACCACGCGGCCGTCCGTGCGGCAGTGGCCGTTGCCCACGCCCACCACGAGCGGCAGCCCCAGCTCCGGCCGCGGGTCCGCCTCCGCCCACAGGGGCATGGCCTCCTGCCCCGCGCCACCCACGTACGACAGCGCCCGCACCTCCGTGAGCGGCGGGAACAGGCAGCGGCAGTCCTGCACCGTCAGCCCGCCCCCGTCATCGCCAACGTTGACGGTGCCCAGGCGGCAGTAGTGGTGGCGGATGCCGGCGGGCGGGCGCGGGGCCCCCTGCGTGGCGGATTCCGCCGGCCACTCCACGTTGCCGCCCCCCTCGTCCTCCGCCGTGGCGGCGCGGGCGGGGATCAGCCAGTAGTCGCCCGTGCGGAACGGGCCGCCGTCGAAGCGCACCTCCACGCCGTCCTCCAGCGCGTGGTAGCCCCCCGCCTGCGCCCCCGCCCCCACGATGCCGATGCCGTCCCACCGCCGCAGCTTGGGCGTGCGATTGTCGAAGTCCAGCGCGTCCAGGGCCAGGGCGGGGAACGGCGTCCGCAGCACCACCTCGCCCTCCGCCGTGTCCAGCCGGTCCACCACGGCCAGCCAGCCGGGGCGGCCGCGGAGCTCCGTGAAGTCGTCCGTGAGCTCCACCCAGTCGCCCATGCGAAAGCCCAGCACCTCGTCCTGCCCCAGCGAGTCCACCGTCACCCGCAGCCCGTCCGCGCTCACGGCGCTCACCCCGGCGACGGCGATGCCGTTGTCCCGCGACCACTTGAACGTGGCGCCCGCCACGCGGCGCAGGTGCGGCGCGTCGTCCGCCACGTTGAGCGTAAAGGGCGCGGAGAGCGTGACCTTCGCGGGATCGGCGGCGATGCCGGGCTCCTGCACGGCGGCGACCTGGGCCACCACGGGGCGCAGGGTGCTGCCGCCGGTGGTGGGATACAGCACCACCGTCTGCCCCACGGCCCAGCCGCCGCCGGAGGGCACCAGGAGCATGCGCGCGTCCTGCGGATCCACCCCGCTGACGGCGGCGTCCGCGCCGCCGGCCGCGTCCGCCGCGCCCTCGCCGTGGATCTCCACCCGGTACAGCTGGTTCTCCAGCCCCCGGTAGCCCGCCCCGGCGGGAACCACGCACGGGCCCTGGTCCGGCCCCGCGGGCTGGCTGCGCGCCCGCAGCGTGCGCACGGCCTGCGCGATGGCGTCGTCGTATTCGGACGCCGGCGCGCAGGGCTCCGGCTTGTTGCCGTCCTCCGTGTCCGGCGTGTAGGCCACGCTGCGCACCTGCCAGACGGTGCGCGTCCGCGTGGTCGTGTCGGGGCCGCCCAGGGCGCGCTCGCGCAGGGCGGGGTTCTCCAGCGCCGTCACGTGCCGGTCCCACACGTCCAGGTACAGCACGTAGTCGCCCGGCTGCAGCCCGTGCGCGGGGTTCGGCGCGTTCAGCGGGAGCTCCGGCGGCAGGTCCGGCTGGCGCCCAAAGAGCACGGGCGCCTCGCACACGGCCAGCACGCCGTCCACGTAGTAGCGGCCGGGGAGGATGACCAGGTCGTCCGTGGTGTCAGGGTCCAGGTCCGGGTCGGCCGCCTGGAGCGCGTCCTTTACCCCCTGCGGCGCGTCCGCCAGCGGCACGATGCGGAATCCGGCGTCGTGCAGGGGGCCGCCGCAGTGGCCCACGGTGTCGGCGGTCTCCGTCTCCACGCGGTGGCGGGACAGGTCCACCTGCTCGTTCCAGTCCGCATCCAGCTGCACGCGGCCCTGCTGCATCCGCACCCCGCTGAAGTGCCGCGCGGGGTCAAAGGTCTGGCGGCTGAAGTCGCCCTTCATAGGAGGAGCCTTTCCGGGGATGTCCGTCGGCCGCGCCGGGTGCGCGCGGCCGCGCGATCTAGGGGATGAAGAAGACGCCGGCCTCCAGGCCGAAGCGGAGGTACTCTTCCAGCCGCGTGCGCAGGTGCGCCTCGCGCCGCGGCAGCTGGGTCAGGTGCAGCGCGCCCATCTCGCCCTCGTCGTCCGCGCCGCGGCGCACGGCGGCGGAGGCGTGCGACGGCAGCAGCACGTACGCGGGGTCCGCCAGGCGCGTGGAAAGCGGCGCGGGTCGCACCTGGGCGTCCGCTTCGCCGGACGCGGGACGGCACTGGAAGCGGCGGGGCGTGCGCGAGCCGGGGGGCACGTAGCTGAAGCGGATGCACCCCTCCTGCGTGCGCCGCGCCTCCACGGGTCGGCCTCCGCCCGCCGCGTCGGCCAGCAGCAGGGTGTTGGAGACGAGCTCCAGCGCGTCCGCCCGCACCCGGCCGATCACCGTCACGTTCTCCAGCCGCAGCGGCGCGCCCCAGTCCGCCGCGCCCGCGCCGCCGTACGCCAGCCGGTCCGCCGCCGTGGCGTCCAGCACCGAGTCGGATATGCGGACGCGGGCATCCAGCACGGCCCGCACGGCGCCGGTGATGGAGCGCTCCACCCGCAGCTCCGTCCCCGCCGCCTCGACCGACAGCGAGACGAACGCGGGATCTTCCGGACCGCCGTCCAGCGCCAGCGTGCCGCCGGGGACGAGCGTGCAGTGGCGCAGGGTGATCCGTCCCAATCCTTCTCCGCCGCCGGGGTCCGTCACCCGCACGGCCCCGCCCGCGATCAGCAGCCCATCCAGCGACACGGCGCCGTCGCGGTCCCCGGAGAAGACGAGGTCCTGCTGCAGGAGGACGGTCGGCCGCCGTCCGTCGCGGGCGCGGACGGTCACCTGCCGGTCGCCCAGCGGCACGGGGCCGATGTTCTCCACGTACCGCCCGCCGTCGTCCACCGTCAGCAGCCCCGCGCGACGGCCGGCAGGGTCCGCGTCGATGGCGGCGATGAGCGCGGCGAGTCCGGCGCCGAGGGTCGTGGACGCGCCGCCCGCGCCGTCCATCCGCACGCGCACCTCGGGACCGCTGGCGCGCTGGGGCCAGCCGCGGCCGTACTCGCCGCCGCCCAGGTCCGCCGCGAAGCCGTAGTGCCAGGTCACGCGGGGCGCGCCGGCCGCCTGCGGGTCGCGAAACGCGATGCGGCCCAGCACGGGATCGATGGACATCACCTTGCCCACCGGGGGCCTGCGCCAGACGCGGAGGTCGCAC
>DATING010001367.1:0-1796 GCA_035474555.1 Longimicrobium sp.
CACGCTCACGGCCTTGACCCACGCCGTGCCCGACGACACGCCGTGAATGCCGCCGTAGTCGTGCGACAGCGAAACGACCGTGACCACGGAGGTGTTGCTGCTGGTCCACGCCACCGAGTCGGTGTAGACCTGGCCGTACACGTCACGCACCAGCGCCCGGATCTCGTCGTCCTGTCCCACGCCCACGTACGGGTTGGCGGGCGTGAGCGTCGTCCAGCCGTTGGGGTACTTCACCTCGCCCCACACCTTCACCTGGAACGAGAAGGTGTTCACGTTGTTGACCAGGAACTTCCAGCGCTTGGCCGCCGACGTGGTGTTGTGCACCAGCAGCCCCGCGTACTGGAAGTAGTCCGACGTGACGCTGTTCTCGAACACCGCCGCGCCGTCCTCGTTGAGCACGCTCACGGAGGCCGGCAGGTTGGGATCCGTCTTCGACGTGACGTACGGCGCCGTCGAGAAGAACACGCGCACCCCGCTGGCGTGCGCCGTGGTGCCGTCCGTGGTGCCCAGCGACTGCACGATGCGGTGCAGCACCGTCACGTCGAACGAGAAGGTGTCGGCGACCGTGGTCAGGTTGCTGGAGACCAGGTGGATGATGGTGCCGTTGGTGCCGGTCACGATCACGCGGGATCCCGCGCCGCCCGGTCCCTGCTCGCGGCAGCTGACGGTCCCGCCGGCGACCGACCCGTTGCAGTCGAGCGTCGTCAGGACGGGACCCGGCAGGGTACGAGGCGCATCGGCCCCCACGACGGGACCGCGGGTGTCGCCGCACGCGGCCAGGGCGGCCAGTCCGGCGAGGACGAGAATGCGTGACGGAAGCTTGGGCATGGGAAGGGCTCCGGCGTGAGGGGGATACAAACGTGTACTAAAAGTCGGATAAGGAAAGCCGCTGAGAGCGAGCCGGTCCTTACCCGCGGTGGAGGGACTACGAAGCAAATATCTGCATCCATCCGGGAGATGTCAAGCAACGTCTCAATGCAAGCGAACTGCTGCATGGAGGCGTGGCAGGGCCGCCGGCGCGGCCCCGCCCCGCTCCATCCCCCCGGCGACGACTACGCCGCGGCCTCTGCGCCGCGCAGCACGCGCGCGATGCGTTCCCCCGCCTCGGCGAGGCGCTCTTCCTTCTCGATCAGGGCAAAGCGCACGTACCCCTCGCCCTCCGCGCCGAATCCCACCCCCGGCGACACGACCACGCCCGCCTCGCGCAGCAGCATCCGCGCGAACTCCATGGAATCCATGTGCGCGAACGCCTCCGGGATCCGTGTCCACACGAACATCGTGGACCGCGGCTCCGGCACGTCCCATCCCGCCGAGCGCAGCCCCCGCGTCAGCGCCTCGGCCCGGCGCACGTAGGTCTCGCGCGTCTCCGCCACGCACTCCTGCCCCGCCCGCAGCGCATGCGCCGCGGCGATCTGGATGGGCTGAAAGATACCGTAGTCCAGGTAGCTCTTGATCTTGGTGAGCGCGCCCACCATGGCCGGGTTCCCCACGCAGAAGCCCACGCGCCACCCCGCCATGCAGTACGACTTGGACATGGAGAAGAACTCCACCGCGATCTCCTTGGCCCCGGGCACCTGCAGCACGCTGGGCGCTTCGCCGTCGAAGCTGAAGTCCGCGTAGGCAAAGTCGTGGATCAGCAGCAGCTGGTTGCGGCGGCACACCTCCACCGCCCGCTCGAAGAAGCCCGGGCGCGCCTGCAGCGTGGTCGGGTTGTTGGGGAACGAGAGCAGGAGCGCCCTGGGGGGCCGCGCGGCCGTACGGCACGCCTCCTCCACCGACGCCAGCAGTTCGTCGCC
>DATING010001368.1:0-4115 GCA_035474555.1 Longimicrobium sp.
CCCGGGCAGGGAAATCCGCAGCTTCCTCAATCCGCCCGTTCCCTTGACGACGGTGCCGGAATGTGGCTCGTCCTCAAGGATTTGCTGGATGAGACGGATGGCATCGTCATCCAGCCGCAGATCGTCCGCCATGCGATCGAAGGCATGGAGCGAGATGAACTGGATGAGCTTCGGCCGACGAGTCAAAGTATAACACCTCGTATCACAGATGGAAGAGGTGTGCAGCGTGGACGGGCGAAGGTATACGAAGAACGGGAAGGGTGGAAGGGGGCGGAGGATGCTGGAAACACATCGGTCCGGCCGCTGGCGCGACCGGCCCGCTCCTTACGTGAATCCCACGGGATCCATCACCAGAGCTTCAGCTTCGTGAGGTCCGCGCGGAGCTTGAGCAGGGCCTCGTCCTTCATCTTGGCCTCCAGCATCACGTCGAAGGGGACGGGACCCACCTCGTTCAGGAAGCTGGCGAACTCCCAGGGGTGCACGTAGTCGGCGTGCTGGCTCAGCAGGGGGGGCGCGGGCACCTCCTTCTTCCCCTTCATCACCATCCGCGTGTCCAGCCGGGGGGAGGAGAAGTGCACCTTGGGCATCACCCCCGCGGGCCAGGTGGCCACGGCCGCGCGGCAGGCCTCGCCCAGGGTGAGCGTGCCGGGGTTCAGCAGGTGGTGCTGGTGGTCGAAGACGACGGGGATGCCGATGGCCTCGTGCACGCGCAGGCAGTCCTGCACCGTGTACAGCGTCTCGTCGTTCTCGATCACCAGCCGCCGGCGGCCGCCCTCGCTGAGCCGCGGATAGTTGGCGATGAAGCGCGACATGGCCGCGTCCTTGTCGCCGTAGGCGCCGCCCAGGTGCAGGATGACGATGGCCTCGGGGCCCTGCTCCATGGCATCCAGCAGCTCCGCCTGGGTGTTCACGTCCCAGATGCCCTTGGCGTTGATCTTTTCGTCCAGGGCGGAGAGCAGCACGTACTGCGACGGGTGCAGCGACAGGCGGATGCCGCGCTCGCGGGCAATGTGCCCCAGCTCTGCCAGGCCGTCGCGGCACTCGCCGATCTGCCCGTGGAACTGCGGCAGGTCCGGGTGCGTGCAGTAGGGGACGAAGTCGCTGGAGATGCGGTACATCCGCACGTCGATCTCGTCCAGGTAGTCCAGGATGTCGCGCAGGTACTGCATGGACACCTCGAGGCGCGGCCCCGTCTGCCACCGCCGCGCGTCGTTACTCTTCATCCCCTCGCGCCCCGCCACCTTCACGGCGAACCCCAGCCGCCGCGGCCACTCGCGCTTTTCCATCCCCATCGTCCTCCGTTCGGTGTTGCCGGCGCCAACGCGGCGGGGGCGCGGCTGCACGAGCCGCGCCCCCGCGCGCATGGACCGGCGCGAATCCGCCGCGTGCGTCAGGCCTGCGGGCGCTGCACGAGCACCCACACCGTGTCGGTGCTGGCGCTGTAGAACATGCTGATCACCACGTTCTTCTGCCGGCCGTCGCGAAAGCGGAACTGGTAGGGAAACACCGTGTGCAGGTTCCGGTTCTCCACGCCCTCGACGAACTTGCCGTGGAACTCCTGCACCTTGGTGCACGGCGCCACCTCGTCGAAGAAGCTCTTGCCGATGGCATCGCCCTTTTCCACCCGGGCCAGGCTGCTTTCCGTCTGGTTGAACTTGAGGACAGTGCCGTTGCGGTCCAGCTGGATCATCCCTACGGGCAGGGTGTCGAGCTCGTCTTCGCTGAGCACGTCGGCGCGGGTAAGGACTTCGCTGGTGCCGGATACGGTGGCCTGCATAGGGGCTTGCTCCTGGGTACTGGACTCGAGGGGATCAGGGTCATGGCTGCTCCCAAGCCGGGTAGCAGCCGTCTGACTCCCCTCGCCAGAATCGTACCCGCTTGTACACAGTTTGTCAAATCTATGTACAGCTTGCAATTCCGCCGTCCGAGGTGCCGGCGAAAGTGCCGCAGCCCTGCCGCGCCCTGCATCGTGGCGCGCGGGTTGCAACCGGGGTACGGCTCCCGGTGACGTTGCCCGCGAGGGTCCCACAGGCGTGCCGATGTTGTTGCGGCACCGGGGCATTGGCCCGCTTTGCACAATCAGGGGAGATCCCGATGGCGAACAACGATATGGACAGGGTGGTTCCGCTCGGCCAGCTGGACGACTACAAGGTGGCCGAGGGTGATCCGGACGTGCGCGGGTGGGAGGTCATGTCTTCCGACGGGCGCAAGATCGGCGAGGTGGACGAGCTGCTGGTGGACACCAACGCCATGAAGGTGCGCTACCTGGACGTAGACGTGGAGGACGGCGTGATCGGCGACGGCATGGACCGCCACGTCCTGATCCCCATCGGCTACGCGCGGCTGGAGCAGGAGCGCGACTGCGTGATGGTTGACGGCCTGGCGTCGGCCGACCTGCACACGCTGCCGTCGTACGACCAGGGCCCCCTGACGCGCGACTTCGAGGGCTCCGTGCGCGACAGCTTCTCGCACCGCGGCACCCCGTCCACCACGACCGTCGCGGGGATGACGGGCGCTGGCGCGGGGATGGTGGATACGGCTGGCCTGGACAACACGCCGGGCACCGGAACGGGCCTGGGGATGTCCGCCACCGCGACCGGCGCGGACCTGGCCGACGCCGGCACGAGAACGGGCGAGCACCACCTGGGCGACCACGTCCCCGTGGGCGAGGGGATGCGCAACGCCGGCTACGACCTGGAGCGCGGCACCAACAGCCCCTTGCAGGCGGGCTCCACCGTGCGCGACACGGGCTCCACGCGCACGGGGCTGGATTCCGACCTCGGCACCACGGGCGGGACGTCCACGGGATCGCTGGGCGGCGGGATGTCGACCGGCGGCGGAATGTCAGCCGGGGCGGCGAACCCGGGGTCCGGCGGATCGAACATCAGCGGCGGGATGGCGGCGGACGACGACGCCACGCTCGTGGGCGGGATGTCCGCCGGGGCGGGCTCGCAGGGGCCGGTGTCGGGGCTGGGAACGGACCGCGGACCGCAGGGGGACATGAGCCACCGCGCCAGCACGGGGCACGCCGGCTCGGACTACCAGCACAACGCGGACGAGGACTTCTACGCCAGCGACGCCTTCGATGACAGCCGCTTCTACGGCGCGCGCCGCGGCGGAACGACGGGCGGCAGTGGACTCGGCGGCGGAAGCCCGGTGTCCGGCACGGCGGGGACGGGGCTGCACGGGGGCGGGATGAGCGCGTCGTCCGACCCGGGCGGGATGAGCGACAGCATGGGCGCGGACCGCGACGAGACGGCCCGGCTGGCGCGCGAAGCCTCGGAACGGCTGCGCGAGGACCAGCAGAACCGCGGCGTCGGTGGATCAGGCACGCCCTGACCTGCCCGCGGGATGGAGGGGCGCTCCCGCCGGTGCGGGGGCGCCCCGTTTGTTTCGTGGACCGGGCGCGGGCGAGGCCCTAGATTGTCCGCTCCCATGACCGAACCCGCGCCGACTGCCCGCCGAGGGCCGTGGATCCTGGCCGTCGACATCGGCACGTCGTCCGTGCGGGCGGGGTGGATCGATGGCGCCGGCACACCGCTTTCCGCGGAGATCGCGCGCGCGGAGCACGCGTGGAGCGCCCTGGCCCAGGACGGGATGGAGACGGACGCGGAGGCGCTGGCGGACCTCTGCCTCCGCGTGGTCGACGAGGCCGTGGGGACGGGGCGCGCGGCGGGAATCGAGCCGGCGGCCGTGGGGATCGCCGCGTTCTGGCACGGGCTGGTGGGGATCGGCGCGGACGGGCGGGCCGCGACGCCGCTCTACGGCTGGGGGGACGGGCGGGCGCGGGCGGCGGCGGACGGGCTTCGCGCGCGCGTGGATGAAGGGGACGCGCACCGGCGGACGGGGTGCTTTCTGCACGAGGTGTATCCGGCGGCCAAGCTGGTCTGGCTGCGGGGCGCCGCGGGCGATAGCTTGCCGCCCGCATCCACCTGGGCCGGGATCGGCGAATTGCTGGCGCTGCGCCTGTTCGGCGAGCGGCGCACCTCCGCCTCCATGGCCAGCGGCACGGGGCTGATGGACCTGCGCCGCTGCGCGTGGGACCCGGAGATGCTGGACGCCGCCGGCATCACGGCGGACGTGCTCCCGCCCATCGGCGACGACGCGTTCCGCGG
>DATING010001369.1:0-2159 GCA_035474555.1 Longimicrobium sp.
CTGCGTCTCTCTTTTTTCCTCCGCGGCTCTGCGTGAGATGCGGTTCCTGTGTGCACAAGGGATTCTCAGCTTTGGTATGAGACGAATTCCCTGCCGCTGATCGAGGGAAAACGACGAGCCCCGGCGAGCGATCCGCTCTGCCGGGGCTTCGTCCGTGGTGTCGGCGCAAGCCGACAGTGTGAAGTTGTAGCCGCGAATTCATTCGCTCCCGCCGGCCTTCACGCGACCTGTCCGCCTCCGCCTCGCCTCCCGCCTGCCTCCGTTCCGCTTCCATCCGGCCGGAAACGCCTTCTTCCCCCATCACAGACCCGTCCCGCCGCCGCTACTCCGCCACGGGATTCGGGAGGATGCCAGCGGCCGCGAGCGCATCCGCCAGCTTGCCGGCGTCGCGGTTGCGCAGGGGCTGGATGGGGGGGCGGGGCGCGCCGCCGTGCATCCCCAGCGTATCCAGCGCCGCCTTCACGCCCGGAACCCCCATCTCCGCCACCACCGCCTTGTGCAGGGGGGCGATGCGCTCCTGCAGCCGCCCCGCCTCGCCGTAGCGCTCGTGCTCGAACGCCGTCACCAGGTCCGCGCACTCGCGGGGCAGCAGCAGCGACACGCCCAGGATGCCGCCCACGGCCCCCATCTCCAGCGCCGCGTACAGGATGGCGCCGCTCCCCGCCAGCACCGAGCACCCGCCCCGGCACGCGTCGATGAGCGCGCCCAGCGTGCGCAGGTCCCCCGACGAGTCCTTGATCCCCGCCACGTTGGGGTGCCGCGCCACCTCGGCCACCAGCCCCGGCTCCAGCTCCACCCCGCTGAACCGCGGCGGCACCTGGTACATCAGCACGGGGATGGGCGACGCCTCGGCCACGGCCAGGTAGTGGTCGCGCAGGGCCGCCGGCGTCATGAGCGGCTTGTAGAACGAGGGCGGCTGCACCAGCACGGCATCGGCCCCCGCCTCGGCCGCCGCGCGCGTCTGGCGGATGGTGGCGCGCGTGGACTCGGCGCCCGTGCCGCACAGCAGCAGGCGGTCCGCGTCGATGAGCTCGCGCGTGGCCGCCGTGCAGCGCGCCTTTTCGTCCTCGTCCACCAGCAGCCCCTCGCCCGTGGAGCCAAAGAGCACGATCCCGCGCAGGGGCGTGGACATCCACCGCCGCACGTTGGACCGCAGCGAGATCACGTCCACCTCGCCCGTCACGGGATCGAAGGGCGTGATGGCCGGGGCGAATACGCCGTTCAGTTCCACGATGCCCCCACCGGCTCCGGCGCCAGCCCCGGCAGCGCCCCCGTGGACAGCCCGTCGCCGTACAGGGGCACGCGCAGGGTAAAGCACGTGCCCTCGCCCACGGTCGACTCCACCTCCAGGCGCCCCGCGTGCGCCTCCACGATCTCGCGGCAGATCGCCAGTCCCAGCCCCATTCCCTTGCCTTTGGTCGATACGAACGGTTCGAAGATGCGCTCCAGCTTGTCGGGCGCGATGCCCGGCCCGTTGTCGCCGATGCGGACCACGGCGTTGCCCCCGTCGCGCTCCACCGACACCTCCAGCCGGGCGCCGGGCTGCCCTTCCATGGCCTCGCAGGCGTTGCGCACCAGGTTGTCCACGGCCTGCCGCAGGTAGTACGCGTCGGCCAGCACCACGGCCGGCGCCAGGCGGGTGGCATCCACCTGCACGCCCGTCCCCGCCGACTCGCGGGCCTCGTGCGCGGTAACCTGGCGCACCAGCTCGTCCAGCGCCACCGGCTGCCGGCTCAGGGCGCGCTGGGCGCCGCTGGCGTACACCGACAGCTCGCCCAGCATGTCCACCAGCCGCTGCGACTCGCCGATGATGGCGTCGGCCACCTCGCGGCGGTGGGCCGGGTCCGCCACCATCTTCTCGTTCTGCAGCAGGTCCGCGTGCAGCACGATGGTCTGCAGCGGGTTCTTGATCTGGTGCAGGATGCGGGCGGTGGCCGTGCCCATGGCGGCCAGCTTCTCCTCTTCCGCGCGGCGGCGGTCGTCCACCTGCACCCCCGTCCCGGCGCTCTCGCGGACTTCGTGCCCGGTGACCTGGCGCACCAGGTCGTCCAGCGGCAGCGGCTGGCGGTTCAGCGCCCGCTGCGCGCCCGACGCGTACACCGACAGCTCGCCCAGCATGTCCACCAGCCGCTGCGACTCGCCGATGATGGCGTCGGCCA
>DATING010001370.1:0-4736 GCA_035474555.1 Longimicrobium sp.
CCGTAGTCGTCGAAGTGCGACTGGTCGTCCAGCTTGCCGTCCGCCGCCACCAGCGATCCGCTCACGCGCTGCCCCGGCCGCAGCGCCGTTCCGCCGGGCGCGGGGGGATTCGCCTGGCCCGCGGGACGGTCCGAGCGAAGGGTGAACGTGTAGTCGCCGGTGGAGCCGCGGCGGCCCAGGGAGACGTTGCTTTCCACCTGGATGAGGATGCGCCCCGCGGCGGGGACCACGCCCGTGGCCGTGAGGGTGCGCCCGCGGCGGCCCCGCTGCTCCACCACGTCCTTGGTGCCCCCGCCGCGCCACTGCGTGGTGGCCGTGATGGACGGGTCGATCTGGCGCGACTCCAGGACGAAGGTCAGCCGCTCGCCCGCCTGCGCCTCGTAGAAGAAGGAGTCGAACGGCCGCCCCGTGCATACGTTGGTGCCGTCGAAGCGGTCGCCCCGCAGCGTGTGGTCCTCGCGGGCCAGGGCGCCGCGGACCGTCTGTCCGGCGGTGAGGGTGGGCGCCGGCGTCTCCTTGGTGCCGCACTCCTGGGCGCCGGCCTGCGCCGCGGCGAGCCCCAGCAGGGCGGCCGCCATCCACGGTGCCCTCATGCGGGGAGCCCCCGGGCGTTCTCCGCCTGCACGGCGAAGTAGTCGTTGCTCGACACGTCGCTCGTGGCGCCGTCCACGAACGCGCGCACGTGCTCCAGCGAGTCGCCTTCCCACAGGCACACGCCGCGGGAGCCGTCGGCGTTGGGGTACACGGTGTGGATGCGGATGCCCTCGGGCAGGTTGGGCAGCGCCTGCGCGGCGCGCTCCCAGAACTCGCCCGGGCGATGGATGGTGTGGTTGCACAGGACGTACATGCGGGGCTCCGGATGGGGGGATCGGCGGGCCGCGGGGGCCCGGGGGACGGGGCGGCGGACCTCCGCGCCCCGAACCGCGTACCAACGATCGCGGCCGGGCGTATCCCAGCCGTATCCCCCGCGTCCCCCGGCCGTTGCGGGACCCCGGTACGGCCGGATACCTTGGACAGGCCTTCGTTTTTCTCCCCGCACGACCCCTCCGTGTACCTCCTCCGCACCCTGGGCACCCTGGACCTGCGCGGCCCCGGCGGGGCGTCGCTGGCACCGCTGCTGGCCCAGCCCAAGCGCGCCGCCCTGCTGGCGTACGTGGCCCTGGCCCGTCCGCACGGGCCCGTGCGGCGCGACATCCTGCTGGCCACCTTCTGGCCCGAGATGCCGGATGACCGCGCGCGCGCCGCCCTGCGCAACGCCCTCAGCTTCATCCGCAAGACGGCGCCGGGCGTGCTGGCCGCGCGCACGGACGACGCCGTGGCCGTGGCGGACGACGCGCTCGTGTGCGACGTGCGGCAGATGGAGGCGGCGCTGGCGGCGGGCGACGTGACGGGGGCGCTGGCGCACTACGGCGGCGACCTGCTGGCCGGGCTGCACGTGGATGATGCGCCGGCGTGGGAGCAGTGGCGCGACTCCGAGCGGCTGCGGCTGCGGCACGTGGCCCTGGCCGCCGCCCGGGGCGCCGCGGAGGCCGCGCGGGGGCGCAAGGATCCAGACGGGGCCGTGGCGCTGGCCCGCCGCGCCTGCGAGATCGACCCGGACGACGAGCCCTCCGTCCGGCGGATGATGGAAATGCTGGCAGAGGCCGGCGACCCGGCCGGCGCCCTGCGCGAGTACGAGCGCTTTGCCGCGCGATTGATGCGCGAGCTGGAGCTGGAGCCCGCGCCGGAGACGGAGGCCCTGCGCCGCGCCCTCCGCGTCCGCGCCGAGCGCCTCCCCGATCCGCCCCGCGCCGCCGCGCCCGCTCCGGTCCCGGTCTCCGCGCCGCCCGCATCCGCATCGGGTCCCGCATCCGAATCCGCATCGGAGACAGAAACGGCGACATCGGTGGATGGAGATGCCGCGATGCCCGCATCCGTCGCGGCGGGACGCGGATCGGACGTGGCAGATGTGCATCCCCCGGTGGATGCGGATCCGTCCATGGCGGCGGACGAGCGCGCTTCGGCGGATGCGGGCGCTTCGGACGATGCGCAGCGTGCGATCTCATCGTCCGTATCCACCGGGACCGCACGGGCGGATGCGGTGCACGCCACCCCGCCGTCCGTGCGCCGCGGCCGGTGGCGGCGATGGGCGGCCGCGGCGGTGGCGGGCGTGCTGGCGCTGGGAGCGGTGGCCCTGCCGCGGATGCGCGACGCGGCGGGCGCCACGGGGCCGGCGCCGGTGGAGACGCGCATCGCCGTGCTGCCGTTCGTCGTGCGCACGGGGCCCGCGCACGCGTACCTGGGCGAGGGGATGGCGGACCTGCTGTCCGTGCGCCTGGACGGCACCGGCGCGCTGACGACGGTGGATCCCTACGCGCTGCTCGCCTTTCTCCGCGCGGCGGGGGAGGGCGAGACGGGGCTGGACGCGGGGCGCGCGGCGGCGGGACGCTTTGGCGCGGGGCGCTTCATCCTGGGCACGGTGGTGGAGGCGGGCGGGCGGCTGCACCTGAACGCGGCCGTCTACGGCGCGGACGGCCGGCGCCACGCGCGCGCCGAGGTGGCGGAGGTGCGCGAGGACAGCTTGTTCGCCGCCGTGGACGGCCTGGTGCGCGCGCTGGTGGCGGAGGGGATGAACACGCCGCCGGAGCAGCTGGACCGCACGGCCGCGCTCACCACGGGCTCGCTCCCGGCGCTCAAGGCGTACCTGGCGGGGGAGCGGGCGTTTCGCACGGGCGCCTTCGAGCAGGCGGCGGACTGGTTCGGGCGGGCGGTGCAGGGGGACAGCGCGTTCGCCCTGGCCTCGTACCGGCTGAGCGTGGCGCAGGACTGGGCGGCGGAGGACGGTTCGGCGGCGGCGGCGCGGGCGCTGCGGCTGGCGCACCGGCTGTCCCCGGCGGAGCAGCGGCTGCTGCGGGCGCGCGTGGCCTTTCGCACGGGCTCGGCGGCCGTGGCGGAGGGGCTGCTGCGCGAGCTGGTGGCCACGCGGCCGGACAACGTGGAGGCGTGGAACGACCTGGGCGAGGTGCTGCACCACCGCGCCATGTGGCAGGGGCGGCCGGTGGAAAGCGCCCGCGCGGCGTGGGCGCAGGTCGTGGCGCTGGACCCCGCCAACGTGAACGCGCGGGTGCACCTGGTGCACGTGGCCGCGCTGCAGGGACGGCCGCGGGAGGTGGATTCCATCACCCGCGCCGTGGAGCGGCTGAGCCCGGCGCACGAGGGATTGAACCGGATGCGGACCCTGCGCGCGTTCGCCCTGCGCGACGGCGGGGCGCAGGCCGCGGCGATCGAGGCCCTGCGCGCGCAGCGTCCCCGCGACACCAACGACGTTCCCGCGTGGGGCGCGGCGTGGCGCACGGCGGACTTCCTGCTCGATCCCGCGGCCGGCTTTCGCATCGCGGGGGTGATGACGGAGCCCGGGCGCGACGCGCAGAGCCGGCTGCTGGGCTACACGACGCGCGCGCACATGCAGATGGCCCGCGGCCGCTGGCGGGACGCGCGCGCGCAGGCGGACTCCGCCGCCCGCGTCGATCCGGACTACGCGGCGCGGACGTGGGCGTTCCTCGCCGGTTTCTTTCCCGGGGACCTGCCGCGGGACGAGGTGCTGCGCGCGTTCCGCCGGCTGGCCGCCACGGCGCCGCCCGCCGGCCGCGGCACGGGCGGCCCCGTGGACGAGGAGCGCGGGCGCTTTTCCGCCGCGCGCCACCAGTACCTGCTGGGCGTGCTGGCCGTGCGGCTGGGGGACGCGGCCGAGGCGGAGCGGCGGGCGGCGGGGCTGGCGGCCCTGGAGGACACGACGGCGAACGGCCGCTTTGCGCGCCACCTGCGCCACCAGCTGCGGGCGCGCGCGCTGGCGGCCGCGGGGGACGGGGCGGGGGCGCTGCGGACGGTGGAGGCGGGGTGGCCGGCGCCCGTGCCGGACGTGTTCGTGAAGGACGATTCGTACAGCACGGTGGCGGAGCGCTACTTCCGCGCGCAGCTGCTGGCCCGGGCCGGGCGCGACCGCGAGGCGCTGGCGTGGTTCGGCAGCCTGACGGAGGACATCAGCCGGGCGATCATGCTTCCCGTGGCCGCGGAGGCGGAGCAGGGGCGCGTGCTGGAGCGGATGGGCCGCCCGCGCGAGGCCGCCGTGCGCTACGCCCGCTTCGCCGACCGCTGGCGCGACGCCGATCCGGAGGCCGCCGCGCGCGTCCGTGACGCGCGCGAGCGGGGGCGGGCGCGGTAGGGTGCGGTAGGGAACACAGGCAGTGTCTTGTTTTCCTGAGGGAGGCGCCGGCGGATCCATCCCGTGCCGGGACTGTGGCGCCGACCGAAGGATCTACTCGCCCGTGCTCGACCATCGCCCCCGCGATCCAGGCCTTCCCGCGACTCGTCTCTATCGGCCGGCACCCGTTCGGCCCATCCGTCGGCGGAAGGTGCCGGTGTGGGATGGGTGCGGTGGGGAGAGGCGAGCACCCGTACCCGGCGATTGAAATCGCGGCACCGAAAACGTGATGTCGGCCTTCGCCGACGGGTCCGGCACGGGCGGGTGCCGGGGGCGGAGGCGGGGATCCGCCGATGGGTTTCCGGTGTGGGATGGGTGCGGTGGGGAGAGGCGAGCACCCGGCCCCCGGCGATTGAACTCAAATCCTGCAATCGACAGTTCGCGTTCGCGTCCAGTCTGCTCGGAAGAGGATTCAGGCGGCCGATCGGGGACATCAGGAGGCATGACCGTCCTGTTTTGCGCTTGTCGAACCGCGTTTTATGGGCTCGATCGCCTC
>DATING010001371.1:0-9907 GCA_035474555.1 Longimicrobium sp.
CGGGCAGGTCGTCGGGAAACAGGCGCGCGCGCAGGGCGGAGCGCACGTACTGCGGCGCGATCTCCCGCTCCGCCGAGCGCTCGCCGCCCACGGCCGCCAGCGCCTGCAAGACCTCGCCCGTGCCCGGCGAGGGCGGGCGGAGCACGGCGCGCAGCGACTCGGCCAGGTAGTCCAGCTCCTGCGCCGGCCCCACGACCGTGTAGACCACGGCGTCGGAGGTGCGCACGGCCTGCACGCGGCCGCCCACGCGCCCCACGCGCTCTTCCAGCGCGGGGAGCAGCAGGTGCTGCAGCAGGTGCCCGGCGCCCGCGTACCCCGGTGGATCGTCGGCCAGCACCGACAGGCGAAGGGCCACGATGGGCAGCGCCGGCTGCCGCAGCACCACCACGACCGGCTCCTCGGCGGGAGGCGGCGGGAGCGGCGGCACGGTGTCGGCGGCGGCGAGTGCCAGTGCGACGGCGAGAATCAGCATCGAGCGAGATCTGGGGGACCGCAACGCAAACCCGTAACGGCTGACGGGCCCCATAATCTTTCACCCGAACGGCTTCCGTGCCAGTGCGGGGGCGCCGGATCGCGTGTTTCCTCATCCTCCGCCCATGGTGGCCGGGGCCGCACGGCGTCTTGTACCGGATGCAGGGCGCCCGTGTACCCCGGCCTCGGGGGATGCGCTCACGTGGAGACCCGGAGAACAGATGAGAACCGCAACAGCGATCGCACACGGAGGGAACAGAGGTCACGGAGGACGACTGGAAGCTCCTCTGTTCCTTCTGTTCCCTCCGTGTGACTGCTGCCAGCCGTTGGATGCTGGGCGAAGCGCCTGTGTGCTTATCCGTCGCGTTCGGCGCGTGGGTGACAAACGTGAAGACCGGCCGATCCCGGTGAACGTGCTGCGCGACCGTTCGCCCGTGCGCGGGCAGAGACCACGTCCGGTAGAGACGTATCGGAGCAGATCGGGATCAGCGAGACCCGCCGTAACCCGCCCTGTCCACTTCCTCCATGCGGTAGCCGAGCGCAGGCGCGACCGCCTCGATATTCGGCTCCCACTTCGCCCGCAGTTCCACGTATTCGCGCGCGCCGGCCTCCGGATCCTCGCGCGTGGGGATGTCCGCCTCGCGCAGCCGCTGCAGGGCCCGCTCGTAGCGCAGCCGCCCGCGTTCACGCGACTCCGTACTATTCGCGGACGACCGCTGGTGCACCGGAAAGTTCTGGGTGAGGGTGCGCAGCAGCAGGGCACTGCTCCGCTCGAGCTCGTCCAGGCCCGCGGATTTTTGCAGCCAGCCCAGCTCGCGCGGATCTAGCGCGGTGCGAATCAGCGCGGCCGCGTCGAGCGTGACCAGCAGCATGCGCGACGCCGCGTAGAACGATTCCTCGAAGCGGAAGTAGAACAGCACGGGATAGAAGTGGTGCGTCTCCTTGATCGCCGCGACCTGGCCGGCCAGCGTCGACAGGTTGTTGTAGCCGCCGTCGAAGCGTCCCTCCGGGCCCCAGCGCGCGATGAGCTCCGCGGCGTCGCCGGTCTCGCCGCTCTGCGCGTGCACCATCAGCCCCAGCGTGTTGCGGCTGCGCAGGGCCGAGTAGACCTGCATCAGGTAGGTGAGCGTGAGCGAGGTCACCGACATGCCCACCAGCGAGTTGAACAGGAACAGCAGCTTGTAGCCCGGGGTGGTGGGGCCATAGTCGCTGGCCCCCACGATGGACATGCTGCTGCCTCCTACGAAGAACGCGGTGATGAAATCGGTCTCGGTGGCGCCGGAGCTGGATTTGACGCCCGTGCCGAGGGCAGGATGAATCACCACGCCGGCGCCGAGCGCCAGCAGCACGCCCCACATCAGCACCAGCACGACGAGCTGCGCGGGACCGCAGTACGTGAGGATGCGGGCGTGCCTTCCGCCGCCGGACAGCCCGCGGAAGACGCGCCACACGCCCCGGAACAGCCGCGGCGCGAGAAGCCCGGTGCCCGCACGTGCGTAGAGTACGGTGAAGAACACGTCCAGCAGGGTGATCGCGAGCACGATGCCGCCGGCGAGCGGCTCAAGCCAGTCCTGCATGGCCAGCCTCCGGGAAACGAGGGGGACCCGGCATACGCCCGCGCGGTGCGCGCGGGCGTGCGGCGGTCCAGGCCGCCGCTCCGCCGCGATCCTGTCCCTGGCGCGCTGCTGCGGCGCGCCAGTCGTTGATCATCTGGCCGCCAGGTCCACTCGATGGCAAAACCCGACGCGAGCGTGCGGGGCAGCCAACGGGAGCCGGCGGCCTTGGTGCATCCGCCCCCCGGTCCTATTCCCAGGGCTTCAGGACCACCTTGATGCAGCCGTCCTCCTTGTCGCGGAAGGTCTTGTACATCTCGGGACCCTTGTCGATGGGGACGGTGTGCGTGATCACGAAGGACGGGTCGATCTCCCCGGATTCCACGCGGCGCAGCAGCTCGTCATGGTAGCGCGGGACGTGCGTCTGCCCGGTCTTGAGGGTGAGCGCCTTGTTCATGAAGGCCCCCAGCGGGACCTTGTCCACGACCCCCAGGTAGACGCCGGGCATGGAGATGGTGCCCCCCGGCCGGCAGCACATGATGGCCTCGCGGAAGACGTGCGGCCGGTCGGTCTCCTGCATCAGCATCGTCTTCGCCTTGTCGTACATCGAGTCCAGCGTGGCGGTGGCGTGCGCCTCCGCGCCCACGGCGTCGATGCAGCGGTCGGGGCCGCGCCCCTTCGTCATCTCCATCAGCTGGTCGTAGACGCCCACCTTCATGAAGTCGATGGTCTCCGCGCGGCCGTGCTTGCGGGCCATCTCCAGCCGCTCCGGGACGGTGTCGATGGCGATCACCCGCCCCGCGCCGAGCATCCAGGCGCTCTGGATGGTGAACTGCCCCACCGGGCCGCACCCCCACACCGCCACCGTGTCGCCGGGCTCGATGTCCGCGTTCACCGCCGCCATCCAGCCGGTGGGGAAGATGTCGGAGAGAAAGAGCACCTGCTCGTCGGGAAGGTCGGAATCGATGCGGAGCGGCCCCACGTCGGCGTAGGGAACGCGGAGATACTGGGCCTGCCCTCCGGCGTAGCCGCCCGTCAGGTGCGAGTAGCCGAACAGGCCGGCGGTCGTGTGCCCCATCACCTTTCGCGCGAGATCGGCGTTGCGGTTGGTCGTCTCGCACAGCGAGTAGAGCGTCTTCTGGCAGAAGAAGCAGGCCCCGCAGGAGATGGTGAACGGAACCACCACCCGGTCCCCCTTCCGCAGCCGCCGCACCTCGCTCCCCACCTCCTCCACGATCCCCATCGGCTCGTGGCCCAGGATGTCGCCCGGCTCCATGAACGGGTTGAATCCGTCGTACAGGTGCAGGTCCGACCCGCAGATCGCGGTCGAGGTGATCCGCACGATGGCGTCGGTCGGATCGACGAGGATGGGGTCCGGGACCTGTTCGCACCGCATGTCGGCGCGCCCGTGCCAGCTCAATGCCTTCATTGTCGCTGCTCCGGTCGGGATATGAGAAAGGGACCCGCCGCTCGGGCGGGCGCCGCGCGCTCCGTCAGTCGTGCCGCACCGGCTCGTTCTTGCTCTCGCTGAGCTGGCGCGCGACGACCACGTCCAGCACCGTCACCCCGACGATCGCGCTGATCGTCTTGAGGACGTTGTCGCGCTTGGGGTTGTCCTTGCGCAGTCCGCTGGCGAGCGTCGCGAGGTCGAGCACGTCGCCCGCGACGCGCCCCCACACCCACCCGGCCGGCTTTCGATTGGAGAGGATCCCCATCCCCTTGGCGATCTCGCGGAAGCCGTAGAGGCGGACGAGGCTCTTCTTGTCCTCCAGCCCCAGCTCTCCCGCGATCTTCTCCGGGGCGACCACCTCGGCGAGCCCCAGCGCGATGCTGAACCACCCCACCCCCTTCGCCATTGCCTGACCGTCGTCGATCCTCCGCTCGGTGGCGAGGTTCCAGCCGGGTGTGCGGGTCCCGGTGCCGAGCACCGCCGCATCCTCCGGCCGAAAGGCCCGCGCGCGCGAAACGTCCGTCGTCGTTGCCATGCTTCCCCTCCGTCTCGTTCGAGTCCGCCCACCCACGCCGGGGGAGCCGGCGAGGTGGCGGGGGGCTCGCGGCACGGCACATACCGGCGAAGTGAACACCGGCACACAGAACCCGACTTGTGTCACGGACGGAGCGCCGGAGCTGCACCCAGATCAGCGCCCCGGCCAGGATCTGGTAGGACGAAGACAGCCCCGCCGGACGACCTGGCCCGGCGGGGCTGCTGGCTCTCGAGCTGTCCGTGGGTCTTCCTTTGCTCGGCACCGTGCGGTAAACCGGTGCTGACCTCGTCGGCGGGTGGGATACGCCAGGCGGCGAAGTAGGGAATATCGGCCGCTGAAATCCGGTTGACGCTTCCGGAATGTCCAGGATTTACAGGGCTTCCGGCTTCCTCGCGGATTCCCCCGCTGACTCCGTGTGATCCCAATCCCTTGCCGTCTTCGCAGTTCTCCGCGTCCTCCGCGCCCCGCGTGAGCCCATCACCGAAAGCCGGAGTGCACAACGATCCGGATCTCCGATCATTCGCGCGGCTGGATGACGATGCCGCCGAACCGGGCCTCCGCCGCTTTGCAGGCGATGCCGTCGATGAACAGCGTGGTCGTGTCGAGCGTTTCGCCGGTCGCGGTCACCACGACCTGGACTCCGTGCCCCATCACGTGCGTGTTGTACGCCTGAACGGGCCGGCCCCGGTCGTCCACCGCCCGCGCGGTGCAGGCGTCGCAGACGTAGCGGGGATACCGCGGAACGGCGCGCTGCTGGGCGCCGCAGATGGGGCACGGCTGGGTGGGGGCGTCCTCGGGCATCGTGTCCTGGCGGCGGGTCCGTTGCGGTGGCGTCGCGGCAGCAGGGGCAAGTTCCGGACTTGTTCGGGACGTGCGGGCATCGCCGGAACGCCGCCGGCGGCCTCGATCCGCATCCCCCAACGCAAAATCCGAGGAGCACCGCGCCGGGTGCTCCTCGGATCATCATCTGCCGCGAATCGTCTGCCTGCGAATCCGCCGGTCCTCTGGCGGTCGCGGTCCCGCGCGTCAGGGCAGGGCGTCGCCGATCACGAAGTTCATCGGATCCACCTGGCGGCCGTTCTGCTCCACCTCGTAGTGCAGGTGCGGCCCGCTCACCAGCCCCGTGGCGCCCACGTCGGCGATGCGGAAGCCGCGATCCACCGTCTGGCCCGAGCGCACGTGCAGCCGCGACGCGTGCGCGTAGCGCGTGATGAAGCCGTGGCCGTGGTCGATCTCCACCATGTTGCCGTAGCCGTTGCCGCGGTTGCCGGAAAAGACGACGCGGCCCTTGGCGGCGGCCAGGATGGGCTCGCCCACGCGCGCGGCGATGTCGATGCCCTTGTGCGGCCGGGAGATGCGCAGCACCGGGTGATACCGGCTACCGCTGAACAAGGAGGAGAGGTGGCCGTCGGCGGGGAGGATGGTGGGGACCGAGGCCATGCGCTCGCGGTTGCGCTGCAGCTGGCGGGTCGCCTCGTCCATGCTGGTGCGGAGGAGGGACGCGCGGCGCAGGAGCGCGCCCAGGTCCTGCTGCCCGCTCTCCACCTTGGCGCCCACCGCGGGGTTCAGGCGGGCCAGCGTGGCCGAAACCCCCCGGGTGCCCGGCCCGCCGATGCCCACGCGGCGCACGTCCGAGTCGATCTCCGGCAGCCCCGCCACCACGCGGAGCCGTTCATCCTTTTCCGTGAGCGCCGCGATGGACTGGTCCAGCTGCTCCATCTGCTCGCGCATCTGGTCCACCTCGGCCGCGAGTGCGTCGTTCTCCTTGCGCAGGCTGGCGTTCTGCACGTGCTGGCCCTGTTTCATGAAGAACGCGATGCTGAAGGTACCCAGCAGCAGCGCGGTCATGGCCACGAGCGACAGTACGGTGCGAATGCTCTTGCCCGACACCTGGAACGAGCGAACGCGCTCGTTGTCGTGCGGGACGAGCATGAGCGTCCAGCGGGATTGCGACATTGGATACTGCGATGGTCTGGTGACGTTCACGCGGGCAAAGGACCGCCGCCCGCGTGCCGGGTTTGGATGTTCGATATCGGTATTGGAGCGAGCGAAGTTACTCCCCGTGGACGGGGGTGTCAAGCAAACGCATGAGGCGCAACCTCATACGTGCCTTTTGCCCCCGCCGGCGGCGCGTCGCGCGTCCCCCGAATCCCCGGTATTGTCTCGTGAGCTGCTACGGAAGGGCAGGGACTGTTCCGCAATCCGCGGCACGGATGCAAGTGGTTGATGTGCATCCGCTTGCGGCCCTATGACCGGCCGCGGGAGGCCCGTTTCGGCGGTGCAGAGTGCATGATCTATTGCAGAATCTGCATCCGTATCAGTTTCGCGTTTCTGAAACCATTAGAATTTCATTCCGGTGGGTTTGTCCGCGATCGTTCGGGCTTGGTCACCGGGACTGAGCAGGCCCTGCCGCAGAGAAGCAGAGTCGCAGAGTGGAGCTCCCTCTGATTCTCTGCTTCTCCCACGGACACCGGGCCGCGCGACGCGGGACGTCAGCGCTCGTCCGCGATGACCTCGAAGTGGTCGATGTCCGGCGGCAGCGCCAGGAGCATCTCGCGGTCCTCTGGATAGTAGCGGGCCACGTGCACGTCGTCGCCCGCGAAGCCGCGGATGGCCTCCATCGAATCCCAGAAGGACGTGAAGACGAACTCCGCGCGCCCGTCCGCCACCCGCCGCTGGATGAGCACCCCGCGGTTGCCGGGCGTGGCGCGCGCGTCCGCCAGCCCCGTGCGGCGCAGGTACCCGGCGTAGCGGTCCGCATCCTCCGCGCGCGTCTCGCCGCGCCAGACGCGCGCGATCATGCTTCGCGCTCCGCCAGGCGGCCCGCGCGGCGGGGCGTGGCGGGCGCGGGCGGCTGCGACGGCGCCTGCGCGTGCGTGCCGCGGACGATCAGTACCACCGCGAGCACGATTGCCGCGCCGGCGATGAGCATCCGCGGCGTGAGGGCCTCGTCCGCCAGCGCCCAGCCCAGGATCACGGCCACGAACGGGTTGATGTACGCGTAGCTCCCGGCGCGGCTGGGCCCGTCCGTCTCCACCAGCCAGGTAAAGGCCGTGAACGCGATCACGGAGCCGAAGATGACCAGGTACAGCAGCGACCCGATGGCGAGCGGCGTGAAGTCCGCCGCCTGCACGCGCGCCGTCTCCCCCGCCGCGGCGCTGGCGCCCAGCAGCAGCGCGCCGCCCATCACCAGCGGCATCCCCGACGCATAGAGGGGGGATGCCGGCCGCCGCGCGCCGGTGAAGTAGATGGAGCCCGCCGCCCACGCCGCCGCCGCCACCAGCAGCACGACCGTCCCCACGGCATCCAGCCCGCCCTCGCGGCTGCCGCCCATCGTGAGCATCCCCACCCCCAGCAGGCCGATGCCGATGCCCAGCGCCGCGCGGCGGGACGGTGCCTTGCCGCCCGGCAGGATCCAGGCGATCAGCACCACCCAGAAGTGCTCCGTGGCGATCATCAGCGCCGCGGGGCCGGATGCGACGCGCTGCTCCGCCCAGAACAGCCCGCCGTGGCCGATCAGGAAGTACAGCGCGCCCGCGCCGACGGCCGCCATCCACTGCGCGCGCGTGGGCGCCTGGTCCCCGCGCAGCCGCGCCCACGCGAGGAGGATGAGCCCCGCCGCCAGCGACCGCAGGGCCACGGTCAGGAACGGCGGCACCGTCTGCACGGCCCACTTGATGGCGATGTACGTGGATCCCCAGATGAGCCAGGTGGATGCGTACGCGCCCAGCCGCAGCGCCCGCCCGCCGATCACCGGCACGTCTCCCGTGCGTGGATGTGCGGATCGTACGCCGTCGCGTCGTGGTGCTCCATCGTCCCCTCCCCTCATCCCAGGTTCTACCGTCTAACGCCTTTATGACGGTTAGGTGGATGATAAGGATGGACATCTAACCAGTCAAGGGCGAGATTACGGGTTAGTAGGATCGATACCCATGGGAGCCTCGATGACGACCCGCGACAACCCGCTTGCCGGCCTGAACGTGATCGGCGGCCGGCTGTGCCTGGACTTCGTGAACACCGTCGATACGCACGACACGTACATCGACGAGAAGCTGGTCGCGTACACCGACCTCGTCTGGTGGGCGCTGCGCGTAGGCGTGCTGGACGATGCCGCCGCCGCGCCGCTCATCGCCGCCGCCGAGGCTGAGCCCACGCGCGCTGGCGAGGTGCTCGCGCGTGCCCTCGAAGTGCGCGAGGCGCTCTACCGCCTGTTCGCCGCCGCGCGCACCGGGGAGGCGGGGGCGGATGCGGACGTGCGCGTGCTCAACGACGCGCTTGCCCGCACGCTCGGCCACCTGCGGGTGGAGGCGGGGGCGGGCGAGTACGGCTGGAGGTGGGCGGAGGGGACGGAGCTGGAGCGCGTGCTGTGGCCGGTGGTGCGGGATGCGGCGGAGCTGCTGGTGAGCGGGGAGCTGCGGCGGGTGGGGAAGTGCTGCGGCAACGACTGCGACTGGCTGTACCTGGATACGAGCCGTAACCGCAGCCGCCGCTGGTGCGACATGCAGGTGTGCGGCAACCGCGCCAAGGCCCGCCGCCACTACCAGCGGGTGAAGGGTGGGGGAGGCAGGGGCGGGGACGGAGGGCTGCCCTGACGAGAACGTGAGCGCGGCGGAGGATGTGCACGGGCCGAGCCTGCCCGGCGAATGAATTCGCGGCACCGAAAACGTGATGTCGGCCTTCGCCGACGGCTCATGCACGGTCGGAGGGTGTGCACCGGTGCGGAGGATCGCCGGCGGGGGGACGGAGATCGTGCACGGGGGCGGAGCCCGAGCCCCCGGCGAATGAATTCGCGGCAATGACCCCGCGTGTCGGCGTTCGCCGACAGCCCGTGCACGGGCGAGGATGTGCACCAGGGCCATCCCCGAGAACACCTGCCGTAACGCGGTTGAAGCCCTGTTCGCAACGCGCGTCAGCGCGAGACAGGGCTTATGGCTGTCCCAGCGGCGGATTTATCCGCTCATCGGGGGCCGCGCTCAACGGCGGGTGCGCACGCCCTCGCCGCGCTCCCCACTAGGCTCATCGGGGGGGATCCCGCTCCCGCCGCGAACCCCGCCCCAACGAAAGAAGGCCCGGCTGCCGCCGGGCCTTCTTTCGCACTTTCGCACTTTCGCACTTTCGCACTTTCGCACTGCCGTTACGCCGTCACCGCCGCCTCGGGCCGCGGGAACAGGATGCCGCCGGCGCTCGTCTTCCATCCGGACACGTCCAGCGTCGCCAGCTCGTCCAGCGAGGCCAGACCGTCGCGGCCGGAGCCCAGGCGCTCCCACAGGTCCATCATCTTCGCGGGCATGAACGGCGACAGCATCACCGCCGCCGCGGCCAGGTAGCGCACCATCGCCGACAGCGTCAGGTCCAGCTCGTCCGCGCGCGACGGGTCCTTGGCCATGGTCCACGGCTGCCGCTCGGCCACGACCGTGTTGGCGTGGCGCACCAGCTCGTACGCGGCCCCGGCACCCTCGTGCAGCAGGTTGGCGTCCATCGCCGCGCGGTACGCCTCCACGGCCGACGTGATGGCCGCGTCCGGCTCCAGGGGCGACGCCGGCACGGTGCCGCCGTGGTACTTGGCTAGCATGGACGTCGTGCGGCTGGCCAGGTTGCCCAGCCCGTTGGCCAGCTCCGACGTGTAGCGCTCCGTGAAGCGCTCCCAGCCGAAGTTGCCGTCCGCGTCCCACGGCACCTCGCGAAGGAGGAAGTAGCGGAACGCGTCCGGGCCAAAGCGGTCGATGGCCTCGCCCAGGTCCAGCCCCACCCCCGCGGACTTGCTGAAGCGCTCGCCGCCGAGCTGGACGAACCCGTGCGCCCAGACGTGCTCCGGGAGCGGGAGCTCCGCCGCCTTCAGCATCGCCGGCCAGATGACGGTGTGGAGGCGCGTGATGTCCTTGCCGACCACGTGGAGCT
>DATING010001372.1:0-2467 GCA_035474555.1 Longimicrobium sp.
CCCTCTCCCACGCAGTTTGTGGGAGAGGGTGGCGAGGAACGAGCCGGGTGAGGGCTCTTCCCGATGCCCTACGCCGCCGCCCGCTGCCGTTCGCGCACGGGCTTCGTCTTGGCGGCCGGCGCGGCGGGGACGCGGTCGGCGAGCATCCGCACCGTCCACGCCAGGGCCAGGTTGACGGGCAGCGCCAGGGCCATGATCTGGGCGTTGCGCTGGTCCAGCCCCGGCAGCACCTGCAGCACGAATCCGAGCACCGAGAGCGCCGCGACGATGATCGCCAGCAGGCGCGCGGGGCGGGCGGCCCAGCGGGCACCGTACGCAAGACAGGGCACCAGCAGCACCAGCGGCAGCGCCAGCG
Source organism: Longimicrobium sp. (assembly GCA_035474555.1). GTDB lineage: Bacteria > Gemmatimonadota > Gemmatimonadetes > Longimicrobiales > Longimicrobiaceae > Longimicrobium. The sequence continues at coordinate 356 of DATING010001372.1, forward strand.
GCGAAAGCTGCAGCAGGTTCTCGTTGCGGTAGGCGATGGAGTGGTTCGTCATCGTCCACAGCAGCACCAGCAGCACACCCGCCGTCCCCGCCACCAGCAGCCACAGCGCGCTGATGGCCGCATACCCGAACCGCGCCCCCTTCGAGCCCGGCGCCTTGCTCCCCAGCAGGACGAGCAACCCCGCGATCAGCAGCCCCGCCAGCAGGTAGAACGGGGTCCAGAACGGCGGCTTCGCGAGCTCGTCCGGGCGGCCGGTGCCCTGCAGCATGGTCCACTCGCGCGCCACCAGCGGCACCTCGCGGCCGGACGCATCCGTCACGCGGGTCGCGCGTACCTGGTCCCGAAGCTTGAAGGGGAGGAACATCTCCTCCCACGCGGTGATGTTCCGATCGGCTGCCGGCCCCAATCCGCCCGCCAGGCCGAAGTACGACGCCTTGTCCGCCGCGATCAGGCGCTCGCTGTGCCAGCGGTAGGTGGTGCCCGTCAGGCTGTCCGCCGTGGCCGCCTTCATCCGCCCGCCGATCACCGCGTCCAGTGCGTCGCGAATGCGGGTGGAGCAGTTGTCGCGGTAGTAGTCGTACAGGTACTCGGCGTTCTCCGGCCGGGCGTTGTTCTCCAGGAACGCCTGCAGCTGGCGCTTTTGCGCGGGCGTCAGGTTCAGCTGCTGCGCCCACATGGCCCGGTTGAAGTACTCGTACTGGTAGATGGTCTGCCGGATGTCGTGCACGCCCAGCATGTACAGCCAGTCGCCCTTCAGGAACCGGCCCCAGTACCCGGGCGCCTGGAAGTCGAACATCCCGTAGTTGTACACGCGGTCCGACCCCGTAGCGGAGTCGTGGATCCACAGCGCGTTGTGCCCGAACTTCTCCCACACGAAGTCGCCCTGCCCCATGGTCAGCAGGGTCACGGTCAGGCCGGTGTCGGCGGCGACGGGTGCCGGGACCTGCGCGCGGGCCGGCGCGGCGGACAGCGCGAACATCGCGGCGAGCGCGAGCAGGATGCGGGGGATGGACGGCATGGGTTTACGGGTTTCGCGATGAAAGCGTTGGTTGACGCTAAGTTACCCCGCAAACCCGATTGTGCGCCATGCCGCGCGCACTTTCGCGCACCGTGGCCGGGGCGTAGTGTCAGGCGCAGGGGGATGGACCACACGCACAAAGCGATGGAGGGCACGTGTTCCGGGACGATCTGCTGGCGGGCAAGTCGGTGCTGGTGACGGGGGGCGGCTCGGGGCTCGGCCTCAGCATGTCCAAGAAGTTCGCCGCGCTGGGCGCGCACGTGGCCATCACGGGCCGCAGCGCCGACCGGCTGGCGGGCGCCGCGGGGCAGATCGACCCCACGGGCGAGCGCGTGTTCACCACGCCCTGCGACGTGCGCGATTTCGCCCAGGTGGAGACGGCGGTGGCGGCCGTGGCGGACAAGTTCGGCGGCATCGACATCCTGGTGAACAACGCGGCGGGCAACTTCCTGGCGGCCACGGAAGACCTGACGCCCGGCGGCTTCAACGCCGTGGTGCAGACGGTGCTGTACGGCACCTTCAACGTCACGCTCGCCGCGGGCCGGCGGATGATCGACGCCAAGAAGGGCGGCAGCATCCTGAACATCGTCACCACGTACGCGTGGACGGGCTCGTCGTTCGTGGTGCCCAGCGCGGCGGCCAAGGCGGGCGTGCTGGCCATGACGCGGTCGCTGGCGGTGGAGTGGGCGGAGTACGGCATCCGCAGCAACGCCATCGCCCCCGGCCCGTTCCCCACGGAGGGCGCCTGGAACGCGCTGATGCCCACGCCCGAGCTGGAGGCCGAGGCCCGCGCGCGCATCCCCATGAAGCGCTTTGGCGACCACGACGAGCTGGCCAACCTGGCCGCGTTCCTGGTGTCGGACGGCGCGCCGTTCGTCAACGGCGAGTGCGTGACCATCGACGGCGGCGAGTGGATTGCCAGCGGCGGCGAGTTCAACGGCCTCACGCGCATGCCCCGCGACGCCGTCAAGGGCGCGCTCAAGGCCATGCGGGGGAAGTGAATGCGAGGAGGCAGGCGGGTGGCCGACGACAGGGTGTGCGCGACGATGCGAGTGAACTCGCGGCTACAACGGCGCGAAGTCCGCCTGCGCGGA
>DATING010001373.1:0-1755 GCA_035474555.1 Longimicrobium sp.
CGCCTGGGGGGTGCGCTGGACGAGGCGGCGCTGGAGCGCGCGCTCGGTGAGATCGTCCGCAGGCACCAGGCGCTGCGGACGGTCTTCGCCGAGGCGGGCGGCTCGCCGGTGCAGGTGGTGGCGCCCTTCGGCGTGTTCGCCCTGCCGGTGGAGGACCTGTCGGAGCTGGGCGAAGCGGATCACGAGGCGGCGGTCAGGCGCCGCGCCGGCGAGGAGGCGCGGCGGGCGTTCGACCTCGCGGCGGGCCCGCTCTTTCGCGCGTCGCTGCTGCGGCTGGGCGCCGAGGATCACGTGCTGCTCCTGTCGATGCACCACATCGTCAGCGACGGGTGGAGCATGGGGGTGCTCTACCGGGAGCTGTCGGCGCTGTACGTGGCGTACCGCGAGGGGCGTGAGTCGCCGCTGCCGGAGCTGGGGGTGCAGTACGGCGACTACGTCGTGTGGCAGCGCGAGCAGGTGGAGGGCGAGGTGCTGGATCGGCAGCTGGCATACTGGCGGGAGCGGCTGGCGGGCGCGCCGGAGCTGCTGGAACTGCCCACCGATCATCCCCGCCCCGCGGCGCGGAGCTTCGGGGGAGGGAACGAGCGCCTCCATCTCCCGCCGGAGGCGCTGGAAAGGCTGCGCGCGCTGGGGCGGGAGGAGGGCGCGACCCTGTACATGGTCGCGCTGTCTGCCTTCCAGGCGCTGCTGTCCCGGTACAGCGGGAGCGAGGACGTGGTGGTGGGCAGCCCCATCGCCGGGCGCGGGCGCAGCGAGGTGGAGGGGCTGATCGGCTTCTTCGTCAACACGCTGGTCCTGCGCACCGATCTGGGCGGAGATCCGAGCTTCCGTGAGCTGCTGGGCCGGGTGCGCGAAGTGACGCTGGGCGCGTACGAGCACCAGGAGCTGCCGTTCGAAAGGCTCGTGGCGGAGCTGCGGCCGGAGCGCTCCCTGAGCCACGCGCCGCTCTTCCAGGTGGCGTTCACGCTGGGCAACGCCAGGGACAGCGGCGGCGGGCTCGCGGGGCTGCGCGTGCAGGGACTCGGAACGGTGGCCCGGTTCGCCAAGTACGACCTGTCGATGGGGCTGGTTGCCGGGTCCGACGGGCTGCTCGCCAGCCTGACCTACAGCACGGACCTGTGGGAGGCCGCCACCATGCAGCGCTTCGCGGGTCACTTCGCGCGCCTGGTGGAGCAGGCGGCCGCCGCCCCGGACCTGCGCCTCTCGCGGGTGACGCTGCTGGACGAGGCGGAGCGCCGGCAGGTGTTGGAGGCGTGGAACGACACCGCGGCCGACGATCCGCGCGCGCTGTTCCACGAGCTGTTCGCCGAGCAGGCGGCGCGGGTGCCGAACACGCCCGCGGTGGTGTACGGCGACCACTCGCTCACCTACGCCGAGCTGGATCGCCGCTCCGCGCGCGTCGCCCACCACCTGCGGCGCCGCGGGGCGGGCCCCGAGGTGCGGGTGGGGCTCTGCCTGGAGCGCGGGGTGGACCTGCTCGTGGGCGTGCTGGGCGTGCTCCGTTCCGGCGCCGCGTACGTGCCCCTCGACCCCTCCCACGCCGCCGGGCGGCTGGCCGCCGTGCTGGCCGACGCCGGCGCGCCGCTGCTCCTCACCGAGGCCGGCCTGCTGGAGCGCCTCCCCGCCTTTGCCGGCGCGACCGTCTGCCTGGACCGCGACGCCGCCGCCATCGCGGCCGAGCCGGACGTGGCGCCGGCCGTGCGCGTGGAGCCGGAGAGCGCCGCGTACGTCGTCTACACCTCCGGCTCCACCGGC
>DATING010001374.1:0-2702 GCA_035474555.1 Longimicrobium sp.
CGGCACGGCGTACACCGTCATCCCCGCGAGCGCGCCGTACTGGTACTCGCGCAGCCCCAGCACGGGGATCAGCAGCGGCAGGGTGAGGACCACGATCACCCCCAGCACGGCCGTGAACGCGATGGACGACGCCACGTCCTCCTTGTCCGCCCCGATCACCGGCGCCACGGCCGCGATGGCCGAGTTGCCGCAGATGGCGTTGCCGCAGGCGATGAGCGTCGACAGGCGCGGGTTGAGCCCCAGCGCGCGGCCGATCAGGTAGCTCGCCGCCAATCCGCCCACCACGGCCGTGACGATGGCGATCACCAGCGGCGCGCCGGCCCGCAGCAGCAGGGGCAGGTCCACCGACGCGCCCAGCAGGACGATGGCCGTCTCCAGCACCTGCTTGCCGGCGAACTTGATCCCCGGTTCGTACGCCGGCGGCGGCGTCCACGCGGTGCGGACGATCATCCCCAGCAGCAGGGCGAGCACCAGCGCCTCCACGACGGCCTGCTCCATGAAGCGCAGCTCCAGCGCCTGCAGCGCCCACGCGGCGACGGTCAGCGCGGCCGCCAGGGCCAGGCCGGGAGCGAGGGTGCGGAGCGTAGGGGCAGAAGCCACGGGTGCGGAACGGCGGCGTGAGGTCGGGCGACGGCGGTCCGCCCATTGGCGGCGCGCGGCAACCTACGTCCGCCGGCGGCCCCTGTCACGACCGCGCGGCGGGTCATCGATCCCGCGGGCGAGCTGGGGCGGCACGGAGATTGACGGTGTGCGGCGGCTGGACGCGCGGCGGACGCCGGGTCCGCCCATCTCCTTCTATTCGGGACGGCGAAGCGATGCTTCAAGAAGACCAGCGCAAGCAGATCGAGCAGCAGCTCCTCAAGGACCGCAGCGACGTGCTCGAGTCCATCGGGCACTTCGCGGACCTGAGCGAGGAGCTGCGGTCGCGCATCAGCGAGCTGAGCGGCGGCTACGACAACCACCCGGCGGACATCGGCAGCGAAACGTACGAGCAGGAGCAGCAGTTCCTGCTCGCGAGCGTGGAGGGCCGCCGCCTGTACGCCCTGGACGAGGCGCTGGGCCGGCTGTACAAGACGCCCGAGACGTTCGGCCTGTGCGAGGTGGACCAGGAGCCCATCGAGTTCGACCGGCTGATGGTGATCCCCGAGACCACCCTCTGCTCCCGCCACGCCATCGCCGCCGACGAGGCCGCCGGCGTGGACGCCAACCCCCGCGAGGCGGACGGCACGGCCAACGAGGCGTAGGACGGACGGCAGTGCGGGAAGTGCGGTAGTGCGGTAGTGTGTTGGTGCGGAAGTGGCTCGTGCCGCGACGGGGATCTCGTCGCGCCACGGGCCTCTCCGCGCTTCGCCGGATGATTTGCAGCGAAACGCCCCGCCGGTTCGGCGGGGCGTTTCGGCGTGATCCTGGCGCGGCCGGTCAGGGCATCGGCGCGGCGGGGGGCATGTGAACGGTGAACTCCGGGCGCTCCGACACCTGCATGGTGACGTCGCGTGCCCTGAAGCCGAGCACGTGGCCGCCCCGCGTGCGGTCGGCGGTGATGAAGTGCAGGTGGTAGTTGGGAAGGCTCATGGGCTTGGCGTACTGCGGCTGCCGGAATCCCACCATGACGCCGCGCACGTTCACGAGCGTATCGACGGCCTGGTGGTGCACCGCGCTGTCCAGCGGCAGATAGGGCTTGCTCTGCTGCCGGAACGTGCGGACGACCAGTGTGTCCCAGGCCCCCTCCATCCGCACCGCGTAAAAGGCGTTCAGGTCGAGCCGCGAGTCCAGGGTGGGCATGGAGCTGTCGTCGTACACCAGCCCCGGCGTGACGGGAATGGCGCGCCCGCCGGTCCACGCCGTCACCTCGGCGAACGGCAGGCGCATGGTGCTGGGCGGCTGCACGACCTGTCCGCTCGCGAGGAACTGGTAGAACTGCCCGTCCACCAGCACCATCTCACCGTCGAGCCTGTCCGCCCCGGCCAGTCCGAGGTCCCCGTGCCGCTGGACCTCCGCGACCGACAGGATGCCGTCGTATCCGCCCTGGATCAGCAGCTCCGCAGGTGCCAGCTGCCAGATCGTCGCCGCCGCCGCGCCGGGTGCGGCCGAGGCTGCGTTCGGCGCCGGGTTGGCGCCGCACGCCGAGAGCGAGCCGATAGCCATCAAGAGGGCTGCCGCGCGTGTGATGCTGGGACTCATGATGTGCCTTGGGATGAACAGGGTGCCGTCGCATCGCGTCCGCCGGGGTGGCGGGAGGCGGCGGCGAGGGGACCGATGAAGAGTCGGCCCAAAACGCAAACCTTTAGAAGCAAGCTATCCGGCAGATCCACCCCGATCGAAATTCAACCTCCCCCAGGGGTTTTGGGGGGAGGTGCGAGCCTGAGCGAGCGGTGGGGCGCCGCGCGATCCCCGCATCATCCGCCGAACCCCATCACCGCACAAACCCTCCGCACTCCCGCACTCCCGCACTTCCGTTCACACCCGGTCCCTCAGCAGGTCCTGCAGCGCCTCGCGAGCCCGCATCACCCGCATCTTGAGCGCGCTGATGCCGGCGTCCAGCAGGTCCGCCATCTCCTCGTAGCTGCGCCCCTCCACGTGCTTGAGCAGGAAGGCCTCGCGCTGCGCCTCGGGAAGGCGGGCCAGCGCCTCGTCGACCACGCGGCCCAGCTCGGTGCGCTCCAGCGAGCGCAGCGGGTCGTCGCCCACCGGGGCGGCCGCGG
>DATING010001375.1:0-2936 GCA_035474555.1 Longimicrobium sp.
GACCCAGCTCGCCTGGTTGGAGCGGAGGTTCAGCTCGCTCAGCTCGCGCTCCGTCTCGGCGATGAAGGCGGCGGCCTCGTCCGCGGTTTGCGCCGCGAGCGGCCCGGCGAGCACGGCGCTCGATGCCGCGAGGAGCGCCAGCCGGGCGAAGAAGTTGTGTTGCATGCGCTTGGGGTCCTTGGTCGATTCGGTCAGCGGGACAGCCCGATACAATCGCTCCCCCCGCCCGGTTCCACAAGCCACAGCTAGTGCGAGAGTGCGTAAGTGCGGGAATGAAGTCCGGAAGTCCGCGCGTCGGGAGCACGAGGGGTGAGCGCCCGCTTGATTTCCTGAGGGAGGCGCCGGCGGTCCTCTCCCGCCGACGGCATCCGGGCGCCGACCGAAGGATCTACCGTCCCGTGCCCGGCCCGTGCCCCGTCAGGCGGTACGTGGAGCCCGGGAGGATGCCGATCCGTCGCGGGAGGCGCGCCAGACCCAGTAGATGAGGACGAGCTGAAGGGGAAGGCGCAGCAGGAAGAGCACCTGCACCCATGGGGAGGCGCCGGAGGCCCGCGCGTTGAGCAGCATCTGCAGGTTGGCGGGCCAAACGGCGATGAGCAGCAGGATGAGCCCGATCCCCGCCGCGCGCCGGGTGCGCGGGACGAGCAGGCCAATGCCGCCCGCGATCTCCGCCACGCCGCTGACGTACACCAGCGCGCGGTGCATGGGCAGCCACGGCGGCATGACGGCCGCGTATTGGTCCGGGATGATAAAGTGCAGCGTCCCCGCGAACACGAAGAGCGCCGCGAGGACGATGCGAGAGGTGCCCGCGCGGATCTTCACGCGGGCGCGTGCGGCGCGGAGAGCGGGCGGGCCTGCAGGAACGCGAGCAGCTCGGGACGGCGGGGATGCGCATCCAGCCAGCCCTTGACCTCCAGCAGCCGCGCGTAGTCGGGGTCGCCCACGCGGGCGCGGAACTCGGCGTCCAGCCGGCCCCGCCGCTCCTCGTCGCGCAGCGACTGCTGCCACTCGTCCGTAAAGACGTGCAGCAGGTCGTCGTGCAGGCCGCGCTCGCGCAGCACGTCCCACTCCGACGCATCGAACCAGGTGCCCGCGCAGTTGCGGCAGTGGTCGATCACGAAGTCGATCCCCTGCCCCACCCGAAAGCGCGCCAGCACGTACTGGCAGTCCGGGCAGCGGCGCATCCGCGGCAGGTCGTCCGGCGCGCGGTCGGCACGGGCTGGGTCCGCCGCGGACGCCGTCGTGGCTTGGCGGGCGGCAGCGGACTGCATCCACGCCAGGTAATCGGCATTGCGCACCCAGCGGCCGCCGCAGTTGCCGCAGGCGCTGGCCGCCAGCGAGCCCTCCACCGTCGCGGGCATCAGGGCCTGCGACGGCGTGCAGACAGGACAGTTCATCCGGTATGTGTGGATCAGGTGGAACGGACGAGGATCAGGGCACCTGCAGCGCCACGATGGCCGCCACCAGGCCCGTGCAGAAGCCCACGAAGGCAGCCTTCATCGCCCAGCGGCGCAGGGTGTCGAGCGGAATGCGGTCGGGCGACGTCGTCGGTGCGGATTGGGCGGGCATCAAGGTCTCCTTGGATGTGGGTGGCTGCCGCACGATACGCATCCGCCCCCGCTCCGGTTTCGCTCGACAAGCGACGAGCGCCGTTCCTCGCCCGTGCAGTGGGCTCGCCACGCGACCGTACCCGGCAGTCCGCGCAGGCGGACTTCGTGTGGTCGTTGCGGCGAATTCATTCGCTCTGTCTCGATGCTCGCCGTGGCAGGACGTCGGCCTGGGGCGGGTGCGAAACGAGGGTGCGGATCAGAATCCGCTGCCGCCGCCTCCGCCGCTGCCGCCCCCGCTGGACCCGCCACCGCCGGAGCCCGACGAGCTGGGGCTGGACGACATCGTGCTGCCCGCGGAGCTGGAAAGCGAGCTCATCCGCGACGTAAAGCTGGACGCCCGGAAGTCGCCGTATCCGCTGCCGCTGTACCACTGCGGCGGCTCGCGGTAGATGTCGTCGAACGCCGAGGCCCAGCGGTCCTCCACCCCGAACGCCATGGCGTACGGCAGGTACCGCTCGAACATCTCCGGCGACGTAACCATCCGCCGGTAGCGATCGCTTTCCACCCGCGACAGGAACTCGCGGAACCCCAGCGCCGCCTCCCGCGCCCGGGCACCCTCTACGGTGCGCGCCGGCATCACCGATCCAAAGACGACCAGCACCAGCGACGACGCCACCGTCCCTACGGCCAGCGCGGCGGCGCTGACCCAGGCGATCCCCTCGTCCGCCGCCATCCCCGCCCCCACCAGCCCCAGCACCAGGATGACGATCGCCACCCCGATCCAGTTCCCCTTCACCTTGTCGGGCCGGGTGCGGTAGTAGCCGCGCTGGATGAGCTTTTCGTAGATCCCGTCGCGGATCCCCGGGAGGGACGTGTAGAACTTGTTCTGCAGGCCCGACAGCCGCACGGCCGCCACGTCGCGGGGCGCGGTGTCCTCCTGCAGCCGCAGGGCGATCTCGTCGGAATCCATCCCGCGTCCGGAATCGTGCGCGCGGCGGGCCTCGGCGTAGGTGGCGCGCACCGCGTCCCACGCCCGTTCCGAGGAGGTGGGGCTGGAGAACAATCCGCCCAGGAAGCGCTCCTCGTGCGGCAGCAGCGGCGCCCCCCCCGCAGGCGTGCGCTGGTGAAACACGTAGTCCGTGCGGGTGATGAGCCCCAGCAGCTTCTTCTCCTCCCGCTCCTCGATGCCGATGTGCCCGCGCACGGCCAAGTCCACCAGCGTGCTGATGATGTCGCGCGTCTCCGCCCGGTGGTCGACGAGCGTCCCCGCCTCCGCGGGCGAGATGCCGTCCGGCGGCTCGTACGCCACGGCGACGGGCAGCCCTTCGGGGTCGCGCCCGCGCCGCCGCCCGCCGCATCTGCGACTGCGCGGGGCGCGTGGCGATG
>DATING010001376.1:0-2742 GCA_035474555.1 Longimicrobium sp.
GTAAGATAACGGACGGCGCGGGGTTGCGGCACCCGCGCGCAGAATGATCTCCAAATGCGAGAGGGGCCCCGCGGTGTTCGCGAGGCCCCTCCGTATCGTCCCTCCGGGGGACGGTGTCCGATTCAGTTTCGCTCAGGCGCCCGCAGCGTGGCGGGGATGGTGAGCATCTTGGGATCGGACGCGGAGATCAGGGCCTCGGCAAAGTCCTGTCGCTCTTCCAGCTGGTTCAGTCGGCCGTCGATGCTGGACAGCACGTCGTGAATGCGGACCAGGTCCGCTTCCGGGGACGGGCGCAGCTTGGCCGCCGTGACGGCATCCAGGAAGCTCCCCAGGCGCTTGGCGATGGGACGCAGCACAAGGACCCCCCCCGTGGTGAGGATCAGGGTGCACATCACGATCATGGGGGCGAGCTCTTCCATCTTCCACTCTCCTGGGTAATACGGGCGGGCGCGGGTGGCTGCCCGGGCCTACGGCGGACCGGCGGGCGGAGTTTCGCCGCGCGGGTCCCTGCTACGATTCCATCGCCGCCCGGCGGGGTGCCGCCGGCGGGCGGGCCTTCTTCCCGCGCCCGGCCATCCAGGTGCGGACGCGCAACGCCATCAGCACCACGAAGACGGCGGCGAAGATCAGGGGGTCGCGCAGGTCGCTCTTCACCAGCCAGATGAAGTGCAGCACGCCGAGCCCCGCTGCAAGATACACCAGCCGGTGGAGTTTCTGCCACCTTTTTCCCAGCCGGCGGATGGACGCCTTGGTCGAAGTGAGCGCCAGCGGCACCAGGAGCACGAACGCCGTGAACCCCGCCGTCACGTACGGGCGCTTGGCGATGTCCTCCAGGATGATGGCCGGCGAGAACTCCTGGTCCACCATGTAGGTGAGAAAGTGCAGGCAGACGTAGAAGAACGCGCACAGCCCGAAGGTGCGCCGCGTGGACGCCAGCCAGTTCCACCCCGTCCACTTCCTCACCGGGCTCACGGCCAGCGTCACCATCAGCATCAGCAGGGTGGCGAAGCCGGTGCGCAGCGTCACGTACTCGATGGGGTCCGCGCCCAGCCCGCCCGTGAACGCGCCCGCGACCAGGAGGATGAGGGGGATCAGCCCCGCCACCCACGCCGCGGGGCGCACCCAGCGCGCGGCCGTCACCTGCCAGGATCGGTCGGCCACCGTCAGTAGTTGCGGCGCAGGTCCATGCCGCTGTACAGGCTGGCGACCTCGGGGTAGCCGTTGAACATCAGCGTGGGCCGGCGCCGCCACTCGCCGATGCGGCGCTCGCGGGCCTGGGTCCAGCGCGGGTGGTCCACCTCGGGATTGACGTTGGCGTAAAAGCCGTATTCCCGCGGTGCCGACAGGTTCCACGACGTGCGCGGCTGCGTGTCCGTAAAGCGGATGCGCACGATGGACTTGATGGACTTGAAGCCGTACTTCCACGGGACCACCAGCCGAATGGGCGCGCCGTTCTGCGCCGGCATGGGTCGGCCGTACAGCCCGGTAGCCAGCAGGGCCAGGGGGTGCATGGCCTCGTCCATCCGCAGCCCCTCCACGTAGGGCCACGCCAGCACGGAGCGGCGCTGCCCCGGCATCTGCTGCGGGTCCAGCAGCGTGGTGAACTCCACGAAGCGCGCGCCGGCCCGGGGACGCGCGCGGGCGATCACGTCGCGCAGGGGGATGCCGCTCCAGGGGATGACCATGGACCACGCCTCCACGCAGCGCAGCCGGTAGGTGCGGTCCACCTGCCGCGTGCCGCGGACGAACTCGTCGAAGCCGTAGCGCCCCGGGCGGTCGCACAGGCCGTCCACGACCACGGTCCACGGGCGGGTCTTGAGCAGCCCCGGCGCCGTGCGGGCCGGGTCTTCCTTGTCCGTGCCGTACTCGTAAAAGTTGTTGTAGCTGGTCACGTCGTCCAGCGGCGTGAGCTCGTCGCGCTGCGGGCCCGCGTCCATCGTGTCCAGCGCGGCCGTCTTGCCGGCGCCGTTCGCGGTGTCGCAGGCGGCCAGCGCGGGGACGGCCGCCCCGGCGAGCGCCGCCGCCGACGCGCCGAAGAACTGGCGGCGGCTCAGGTACGTCGCTTCCGGGGTGATCTCGGACGACGGGATCTCGGGCTTCTTGATGATCATCTTGCGCACTCCCATGGCACCGGCCGGAACGGACGGTGAACAAACCTAGAACGCCGTGACGCCGGGGAAGGTTCCCCCCGCGCAAGATTACGGCCGGTGGCAGAGGATTGGATGCGTTCGGCGCGATGCTCGGGGAGTCGCGGTGGGATGCGATGGGATGCGATGGGATGCGGGAGGGGACGGCGGGTGGACCGGCAGATGGCGGGCATCGGATGCGTTCGGCGCGATGCCAGCCAGGACGGAGCGGCGTTCGCTGCCGTTCGTCTTCGTCCCGTCGTGCCGCCGAGCTCCCCGGTGTGGATGGGCTGCAAAGCACGGCGGCCGACGGTCCATCTGAAAGGATGCGGCCCTGTCCCCAGGAACTAAATCGTTGACATTTCGTGTCGTAAAATAGAACCTTGCTGGAGAGGTCTGTTGCGCGACATCCATCACCCCGGAGGTTTGCCATGAATCGCTATGCCCGTGCCGTTTCCAGGAGCCTGTTCTCGGCCGGCGTGTTCGCGGCGCTCGGGTTCGGGGCCGTGCAGGCCACGCCCGCGTTGGCCGCGTCGCCCGAGACGGCGAGACTGGCGTGTACGAAATCGGTTTGCAACGACTACTGCATCAACACGCTGGGGTACGATTACGGGAA
>DATING010001377.1:0-5660 GCA_035474555.1 Longimicrobium sp.
CTGGCGCTGCCGGAGCGCGTATCGTACGCCACCGTCAGCACCATCGCCGCGGACCTGGGGCACACCTCCGTCTTCGGCGCGCTGTGCGGGGGCGGGTGCCTGCACGTCATGGGCGCGGAGCGGATCGCGGACGGCGACGCCTTCGCCGCCTACCTGGCGGAACACGAAATCGACGTGCTGAAGATCACGCCGTCGCACCTGGCGGCGCTGATGGGGGGGCGGGATGCCGCCGCCGTGCTCCCCCGCCGTTGCCTGGTGCTGGGCGGCGAGCCCGCGCGGACGGCGTGGGTGGACGAGATCCGTGCCCTCGCCCCCGGCCTGCGCATCGTCAACCACTACGGCCCCACGGAGACCACGGTCGGCGCGCTGGCGTACGTGACGGACTGGGCGTACGCGGCGGATGGGGCGTTGCCGGAGACGGCGGGCGGCACCGTGCCCATCGGCCTTCCGCTGGCGAACGCCCGCGCGTACGTGCTGGACGCGGCGTTGCGGCCGCTCCCCGCCGGCATCCCCGGCGAGCTGTGCATCGGCGGGCGCGGGGTGGCGCGCGGGTACCTGGACCGTCCCGCGCTCACGGCGGAGCGCTTCGTCCCCGACCCCTTCGCGGACGAGCCCGGCGCGCGGATGTACCGCACGGGCGACCGGGCCAAGCGGCTGGCGGACGGGACCGTGGAGTTCCTGGGACGCATCGACCAGCAGGTCAAGGTGCGCGGCTTCCGGGTGGAGCCGGGCGAGGTGGAGGGCGTCCTGCGCGCGCATCCCGCCGTCCACGAGGCCGTCGTGGTGGCCCGGCCGGACCGCACGGGCTCCGTCGCGCTCGTGGCGTACGTCGTCGGGGCAGATGATGCGGATGGCGCGGCGATCGACGTCCATGCACTGCACGTGCACTGCGCGGCGCGGCTCCCCACGTACATGGTGCCGTCCGCGTTCGTGGTGCTGGATGCGCTTCCGTTGACGGAGAATGGCAAGCTGGACCGCCGCGCGCTGCCGGAGCCCGGCCTGGCGTCAGCCGCCGGCACCTATGTGGCCCCGCGCACGCCGGCGGAGGAGGTGCTGGCGGGGATCTGGGCCGAGGTGCTGCGGGTGGAGCGCGTGGGCATCCACGAGAGCTTCTTCGACCTGGGCGGCCACTCGCTGCTGGCCATGCGGCTGGCGTCGCGGGTGCGCGAGGTGTTCGGCGTCGAGCTGCCCCTGCGCGCGCTGTTCGAGGCGCCGGCCGTGGCGCAGCTGGCCGCGCGTGTGGAGGAGATCCGCCGCGCGTCGGCGCCCGCGCTGCCGGCCGTGGTGCCGGTGGACCGCACGGGACCCCTGCCGCTTTCGTTCGCGCAGGAGCGGATGTGGTTCCTGCACCGGCTGCAGCCGGACAGTGCGTTCTACACCGTGCCGACCATCTGGCGGCTGGGCGGCGCGCTGGACGAGGCGGCGCTGGAGCGGGCCCTGGGCGAGGTGGTCCGCCGCCACGAGGTGCTGCGCACGACCTTTCCCGAGGTGGACGGGGCGCCGGCGCAGGTGGTCGCGCCCTTCACCGGCTTCACCCTCCCCGTGGAGGATGTTTCGGCGCTCCCGGAAGAGGATCGCGAGGCGGCCGTGCGTCGCCGCATCGACCAGGAGGCCCTGCGGCCGTTCGACCTGGCGGCCGGCCCCCTCTTCCGCCCCCTGCTGCTGCGGGCGAGCGCGGACGAGCGCGTGCTGCTGGTGATGATGCACCACATCCTGCGCGACGAGTGGAGCGCGGGGATCCTGCACCGCGAGGTGACGACGCTCTACGCGGCCTATCGCGACGGGGCGCAGTCGCCGCTGCCGGAGCTGCCGGTGCAGTACGCGGACTACGCCGTCTGGCAGCGCGAGCAGATGCGGGGCCAGGCGCTGGAGGCGCAGCTCGCGTACTGGACGGAGCGGCTGGCGGGCGCCCCCGCGGTGCTGGAGCTCCCCACCGACTTCCCGCGCCCCGCCGTGCAGACGTTTGCCGGCGCGTGGGAGCGCGTGCAGCTCTCCCGCACCCTGCTGGACGGCCTGCAGGCCCTCGCGCGGACGGAGGGCGCCACGCTGTACATGGTGCTGCTGTCCGCCTTCCAGGCGCTGCTGGCGAAGTACACGGGGAGCGACGACATCGTGGTCGGCAGCCCCATCTCCGGGCGCACGCGGCGCGAGGTGGAGGGGTTGATCGGCATCTTCCTCAACACGCTCGTGCTGCGGACGGAGCTGGGCGGCGACCCCGGCTTCCGCCAGGTGGTGCGCCGCGTCCGCGAGGGGACGCTGGGCGCGTACGAGCACCAGGAAGTGCCCTTCGAGCGATTGGTGGAGGCGCTGCAGCCCGGGCGCAGCCTGAGCCACTCGCCGCTCTTCCAGGTGATGTTCGTCCTCCACGATTCCGATGATGCCCCCGCGTCGGCCGGGCAGGCCATGGTGGACGGGGCGGCGGATGCCGGGCGGGACGTGGCGATCCAGGGGATGGGCGTGGAGGTGCGGACGGCCAAGTTCGACCTGACGCTGTCCCTGACCCCGCGCGCGGACGGGCTGTCCGCGTCGCTGGAGTACAGCACGGACCTGTTCGCGCGCGGCACCATCCAGCGGATGCTCGGGCACCTTGAGCGCGTGCTGGAGCAGGCGGTGGCGGATGCGGACGTGCCCCTGTCCGCCATCCAGCTTCTGGACGCGGCGGAGCGGCGGCAGGTGGTGGAGGGATGGAACGCGACGGACGCCGAGTACCCGTCCGGCACCAGCATCCACGCGCTCTTCGAGGGATGGGCGGCGCGGACGCCCGATGCCGTGGCGGTGGAGTTCGGCGACGTCGCCGTGACCTACGGGGAGATGGATGCGCGGGCGAACCAGCTCGCGCACCACCTGCGGCGGTACGGCGTGGGGCCCGAAGTGCGCGTGGCGCTCTGCCTGGAGCGCGGGCCGGACTTGATCGCGGCCGTGCTGGGCATCCTCAAGGCGGGCGGCGCGTACGTGGGGCTGGACCCGGCGTATCCGCCCGAGCGGCTGGCGTACATGCTGGCGGACTCCGCCGCGGCCGTGCTGGTGACGCGCGACGGGCTGCGCGGCATCCTGCCGCCGGTGGACGGGCTGCCCATCGTCAGCCTGGACGGCGCGGCGGCGGAGATCGCGGGGGAGAGCGCGGAGCGCCTGGAATCCGGCACCGTGCCGCACAGCCTGGCGCACGTGATGTACACGTCGGGGAGCACGGGCGTCCCCAAGGGCGTGGCCATCCAGCACCAGAGCGTCGTGCGGCTGGTGCATCATCCCGCCTACGCGCGCCTGGCCCCGGACGAGGTGATGCTGCAAGCCGGCCCCATCTCGTTCGACTCGTCCACGCTGGAAGTGTGGAGCGCGCTGCTGACGGGCGGGCGGCTCGCCGTCCTCCCCTCCGGCGCACCGTCGCTGGAGGAATTGGGCGGCGTCCTCCGCAAGCACGGCGTGACGGTGGCGTGGATCACGTCCGGCCTCTTCCAGGCGATGGTGGAGGAGCGGCTGGACGACCTGGGCGGGATGCGGCAGGTGATGTCCGGCGGCGACGTGCTCCCCGCGTGGCACGTGCTGAAGGTGCGCGAGCGCTTTCCGCACATCCGCGTCGTCAACGGCTACGGGCCCACGGAGAACACCGTCTTCACCTGCTGCTACACCATCCCGGAGGGGTGGAGCGGCGCCACGATCCCCGTCGGCGGGCCGACGCCCAACACGCGCGTCTACGTGCTGGATCGGTCGCTGCGCCCCCTGCCCGTCGGCATCCCCGGCGAGCTGTTCGCGGCGGGGGACGGGCTGGCGCGCGGCTACCTGAACCGGCCCGCGCTCACGGCGGAGAAGTTCCTTCCCGACCCGTTCGTCCCCGGCGCGCGGATGTACCGCACGGGCGACCTGGGGCGGTGGCTGCCGGACGGCACCATCGACTTCCGCGGCCGCATCGACACGCAGGTCAAGATCCGCGGCTTCCGCATCGAGCCCGGCGAGGTGGAGGCGCTGCTGCGCGGGGAAGACGGCGTGCGCGACTGCGCCGTGATCGTCCGCGAGGACACGCCGGGCGACAAGCGGCTCGTCGCGTACGTCGTGGGCGATGCCGGCGCCGATGCGCTCCGGGCGCGGATGCGCAGCAGCCTCCCCGACTACCTGGTGCCCGCGGCCTTCGTGACGGTGGATGCGCTGCCGCTCACGCCCAACGGCAAGCTGGACCGCCGCGCCCTTCCCGCGCCCGACTACGCGGGGGCGGCGGATGCGTACGTGGCGCCCCGCACGCCCACGGAGGAGATGCTGGCGGGGACCTGGGCCGAGGTGCTGCGGCTGGAGCGCGTGGGGGTAGCGGAGAACTTCTTCCACCTGGGCGGGCACTCGCTGCTGGGCACGCGCGTCGTGTCGCGCATCCGCGAGGTGTTCGGCGTGGAGCTGCCGCTGCGGGCGCTGTTCGAGGGCCCCACGGTCGCGGAGATGGCGGAGCGGGTGGAGGAGATCCGCCGCGCCGGCATCGCCGTGCTGCCGCCGGTGGTCCCCGTGGAGCGGACGGGCCCGCTGCCGCTCTCGTTCGCCCAGGAGCGGCTGTACTTCCTGGACCGCCTCGCGCCCGGGAGCGCGCTGTACAACATGCCGTTCGTGCTGCGGCTGGACGGCGCGCTGGATGTGCGCGCGGCCGAGCGCGCGCTGGGGGAGGTGGTGCGCCGCCACGAGGCGCTGCGGACGATCTTCCGGGAGACGGACGCCGGGACGATGCAACTCGTGGTGCCCTTCGACGGGTTCGTGCTGCCGGTGGAGGACTTCGCCGCGCTGGCGGATGACGAGCGCCAGGCTGCGGTCCGGCGCCGCGCGCTGCAGGAGGCCATGCGCCCGTTCGACCTGTCGGCGGGCCCGCTCTTCCGCGCCCTGCTGCTGCGGCTGGGGGCGGACGAGCACGTGCTGCTGCTGACCATGCACCACATCGTCGGCGACGGGTGGAGCATGGACGTGCTGTTCCGCGAGATGTCGGTGCTGTACGCGGCCTGCGCGCAGGGCGGGGAATCGCCCCTGCCTCCGCTGCCCGTGCAGTACGCGGACTTCGCCGTGTGGCAGCGCGAGCAGCTGCAGGGTACGGTGCTGGATCGGCAGATGGCGTACTGGAAGGACCAGCTCACGGGTGCGCCCGAGGTGCTGGACCTGCCCACGGACCGCCCCCGCTCCGCCGTGCAGACGCAGCGGGGCGGCGCCGTGTCGGTGATGCTGCCGGAGGACGTGCTCCAGCGGCTGACCGCGCTCGCCCGTGCGGAAGGCGCGACGCTGTACATGGTGCTGCTGGGCGCCTTCCAGTCGCTGCTGTCCCGGTACAGCGGCAGCGAAGACATCGTGGTGGGCACCCCCATCGCCGGCCGCACGCGGCGCGAGACGGAGGGGCTGATCGGCTTCTTCGTCAACACGCTGGTGCTGCGGACGGACCTGGCGGGCAATCCCAGCTTCCGCGAGGTCGTGCGGCGCGTGCGCGACGTCACGCTGGGCGCATACGACCACCAGGAGGTGCCCTTCGAGCAGTTGGTGGCCGAGCTTCAGCCCGAACGGAGCCTGAGCCATTCGCCCCTGTTCCAGGTGATGTTCACGCTGAACGAGGCGGATGCCGGTCAGGGCGGCACCCCGCTCCCCGGCGTGTCGGTCCGGGCGATGGGCGGGGAGAAGCCGACGACCAAGTTCGACCTGACGCTGAC
>DATING010001378.1:0-4202 GCA_035474555.1 Longimicrobium sp.
GTGGACCACAGTCCGGTGTCGATGGAGTTGTCGTCGAAGCTGTCGCGGAGGGTGTGTACCTTTACCATGTGGGGCTCCTGCCAGGGTTTTCCGCCGCTCCCGCCGCCATGTGCGGGGGAGCTGGATGCCGGGCGCTGTGCCGGCGGAGGCCTGACGGGGCCCTGCTCTCGAACCGTCCTTCGTTGATGCGGGACGCGAAAAGGCCCCCGCCCGGCGTTGTGCCGGCGGGGGCCTCAGGGGTCCCGGATGTCTCATGTTCTCGGCCGTCATCGTCGCGATGGATCGCGCCGGCCTGATCCAAGGATAAGCGTATCCGCCCGGCGCGTCAACTGGATGGGATCGAATCAAGTACGCTGGTGACAAAGAGATACGGAATCAACGGAGGCGCGGTGCCGTGCCCCCCGGAGCCGCTTGCGAAAGGCGCGGAATCCCATCCATCCACCTGCCCATCCCATCCATCATCCCGCACCTCCGCGCGGCCCGCCGGACGACGGGCCGCGCGGAGGGACGCATCACAGCAGCACCACCCGCCCGTCGTAGATGCGGATGCGCTGCCCGTCCAGCCGCGTGAGCGCGAACTGCGCGCGGTCCTCGTTGAAGCCCAGCGACATCT
Organism: Longimicrobium sp.; assembly: GCA_035474555.1. GTDB lineage: Bacteria > Gemmatimonadota > Gemmatimonadetes > Longimicrobiales > Longimicrobiaceae > Longimicrobium. Next base: position 614 of record DATING010001378.1, read on the forward strand.
CTTGCAGCAGCCCGATGGCGATGGCCTCGCCAAAGGGGAGCGAGTCCGTGTAGTCGCTGCGCCAGTGCACGCCCGCCGCGTCGCGGAACAGGGCGATGTTGCCCGCCAGCTTGTTCAGCTCGCTGCCCACGGTCATCTGCGCCGCGTCGGCGCCCGTGTACGCCACCAGCGACAGCCCGTCCGCGCTGGCCTGCACGGGGTTCTCGATGACGGCGTTCTCATCGAAGAAGGCCTTGAGGATGGTGATGCACGCCCCCGAGCCCGTGGCGTGCCCCGCGCCGTACGCCGGGTGCGTGGGCGCCCCCTCGGGATACGCCTGCGGCAGCAGGTACGCGTTCGGAAAGCGCTCGCCCGCCTGCCCGAAGTACGGCGCCAGCCCGCCCGTCTGCAGCGAGGTGGTGATGCTGGTGTGCAGCGGGTAGCTGCGCCCCTGCACGCCGCTGCTCAGGTTGAACAGCACCTGGTTGTGCACGCGCCCGCCGTACTCCTCGGGCCGCAGCCGGCGGTGCACGCCCCACTTTTGCCACCAGACGGCCCGCAGCGACCGCCCCAGCACCTCGCCCAGCACCTCCAGCAGGTGGATGGGCCCGAACGTCGCGAACCCCGCCTGCGTGCGCGAGTCCTGCGCGGTGCCCGGCGGGTTGTACGGGTTCCCCTGGTCCAGGGCGAACTCCAGGTCCACCTGCGGGCGCCCCGTGATCCCCGCCTGCAGGGCGAGCTGGTTGCCCGTGGGCTCCGTCGTGAGCAGGTGCGCCACGTTGTAGAACGCGTTGATCACCTGGTCAAAGTGCACGTAGGTGGCCCCGTCGCGCAGGTTGCGGATGAAGCGGCGCGTGGTCTCGAACGAGTCCAGCCCGCGCTTGTCCACGCCGTTCTGCACGTCCAGCCACCAGGCGAAGTCCGTCAGGTAGTCCACGTTGGCCGTCGCGGGGATGATCCGCTGGTCGTTCACCTGCGCGCCGTGCGAGACGAAGCCCTCGTTGGCGTCGCGCCCCAGCCCGTCCGGCTTGCGGGTGTCCGTGTTGCCCTTGAGCAGGAACTGGCTGACGTACGGCCCCACCTGCTCGCCCGCGTACACCCCGCGGAAGACGTTGGCCGCCGTCACGGGCGTGGTGCCGCCGTGGCGCGGGAACTCGTTGTTCAGCGAGGTGATGGCCGTGGCGATGGTGGGGTCCGTCCCGTAGGTGGAAAAGTGGACGTCGCGCGCCAGCGCCATCCAGTACAGCTCCCCCATCTCGTGCGCCGCCACCTCGCTGTCGAAGCGCGGCGCCGGCGGCAGCGTGCGCTCCTGCGCGTCCGGCCCGCCTGCGTCGAAGGTGAGCCCCGCCTGCGGGTTGGTGAGCTTGAGCGCCGTGGCCGACGCGAGCTGGATCTCCTCGAAGTCGCCCGGATCCTCGCTCTGCAGGGCGCGCAGCAGCGACGCGTAGGACGCCGGATCGGGATCGCCCAGCGCATCGTGCTTCAGGCTCTTGGAGTAGCTGCCCGCCAGGGGACGGGTGGGATAGTTCACCTCGTCGTTGTTGTTGGCGTGCTCGTCGTGCAGCCGCGCCTCGGCGAGCTGCGCCGCCTCCACGCGCACGTCGCGGGCAGACCGGCGCCGCTCCTCGATGCGCCGTGCCCGGCTCGTCTCCGCCAGCCCCACATTGTCGAAGATGGCCACCCCGGGCGCGCCCACGGCCGTGCCGCTGACGCTCGCCTCCAGCCGGACGGTGACCGCCGCGAGCGAGAACGGGTTGGGCTCGCTGTGCAGCACCGTCCACGTCGCGTTGTCGGGCGACGTCTCCCAGAACGTGGTGCCGTTGGACTCGCGCAGGCGCCACCAGCGGTGCGCCGCGGGGTCGTAGCGCACACTGGCCAGCCCGGCGAACGTCCCCCCGGAGTACCGGAACGCGCTGAGGCTGGTGTTGCCCTGGTTGATCCCCACCGAGTTGCCGGCACCGGCCACGGCGGTGAACGTCGTGGCCGCGCCCAGCGTCTGCCGGAGCGTCCGCACCACCTCCACCCCCGTGAAGTTGCCCACCAGGTCGTAGGACTGCACGGACTCGTACCGGGCGTAGCCCACGGGGGTGCCGGGCGGCCGGATCTCCAGCCGGCCGTTGACCTCGCGCAGGCGTTCGCTGAGCGGGCCGACCGGCGTCGTGGCCGTCCACAACGCCGGGTCCGTCACGTTGTCGTCGAAGTCGTCGACGAGGGTTGCTGCGAGTGCCATGATCCATGCTCCTGCCAGGGTTCGTGCCCGTCCGCCCGCCGGTGCGCGGGGGACGCCGGTGCCGGTCGCTGTGCCGGCGTGGCCTGGCTGGCCATCTCTCTCACGTTCGATCCAAACCTCCGTAGATCCCGGTCCATCCTCCCCGGACACGAAAGGCCCCCATCCGGCGCTGTGCCGGCGGGGGCCTCGTCGGGTCCCGGATTGTTCGATGTCATCCATCCTCCCGCGGCGGCGCACGGATGCGCCGCCGCGTCCATCCTCCTTGCCGCGTCAGGCGACGACCGGCTCCACCTTGCCGTCGAAGATGCGGATCCGCTGCCCGTCGAACTTCGTGAGCTCGAAGAAGGCGTCATCCTCGTTGAAGCCCAGCGACATCTCCTGCAGCAGGCCGATGGCAATGGCCTCGCCGAAGGGCAGGGACTCGGTGTAGTCCGAGCGCCAGTGCACGCCCGCCCCGTTGCGGAACAGGGCCACGTTGCCGGCCAGCTTGTTCAGCTCGCCGCCCACGCGCAGCGCGGGCTCGTCCTGGGGCGGCGTGTAGGTCACCAGCGACAGGCCGTCCGCCGCGGATTCCACCGGGTTCTCGATGAAGGCATCCTCGTCGAAGAACGCCTTGAGGATGGTCACGCACGCGCCGCTGCCCGTGGCGTGTCCCGCGCCGTACGCCGGGTGCGTGGGCGCGCCCTCGGGGTACGCCTGCACCAGGAGCCCACCGGCGGGGGAGTACGTCGCCAGGTCGCCCGTCTGGAGGGAGGTGATGATGCTGGAGTGCAGGGGGTACGAGCGTCCCGACGCCCCGCTGCTGCCGTTGAAGGCGATCTGGTTGTACACCCGCCCGCCGTACTCCTCGGGCCGCAGCCGGCGGTGCACGCCCCACTTTTGCCACCACGTGGCCCGCAGCGCGCGGCCCATCACCTCGCTGAGCGTCTGCAGCAGGTGGATGGGGCCAAAGGTGGCGAAGCCCACCTGCTTGCGCGCGTCCAGCGCCGTGCCCGGCGGGTCGTACGGGTTGCCGTCGTTCTTGGGGAACTCGCCGTCGATCTGCGGGCGCCCCGTGCGGCCGGCGTTGGTGAGCTGGTTGCCCGCGGGCTCCGACATCAGGATCCACGCGGCGTTGTAGAACGCGTCGATCACCTGGTCAAAGTGCACGAACGTGGCGCCGCCCCGCAGGTCGCGGATAAAGCGCTTGGTGGTCTCGAAGGTGTCCGTGCCGCGGTAGTCCTGCCCGTCCTGGACGTCGAGCCACGTGGGGAAGTCGTCCAGGTAGTCCACGCCGGGGGTGGCGGAGAACAGGCGCTGGTCGATGGTGCGCGCGCCGTAGGAGATGAACCCGTCCGTGGCGTCGCGCCCCTGCCCGGACGGCTTGCGCGGGTCCACGTT
>DATING010001379.1:0-1832 GCA_035474555.1 Longimicrobium sp.
CGCCACGCCAGGAACACGGCGCCCGCGCTCCCGCCCAGCTCGCCCGCGGTGCCGGCGGATGCCAGCAGCTCCACCGCTCCCGCCCCGCCCGGCGTGGGGAAGAAGAGCTGCCCGTAGACGAGCGCGAACGAGCCGAGGATCAGCACGCCCGCCGGCGGGGGATCGGCCAGGGTCTGGGCGAGCACCGGCAGCATGGCGAGCCGCGCGGCGATGCTGGTCAGCGTCAACGGAATGCTGACGACCACCGGCAACCCGAGCGCGCCGCGCACCGCGACGGCAGCCGGGGCCGGCGCGGCGGCCCGCGGCCGGGCGGCGCGGCGGCGGCGGACCCACACCCACACCGCCACGCTCGCGGCGACGACCATCGCCACCCACGGCAGCCCCACCCCCCCCCGCGCCCCGAGCCGCGGCCCCACGCCCGCCCACCATCCCGCGCCCAGCAGCCACGCCGCGGCGGCCCCGGAGACCGCGACCACGGACAGGTAGCTCACCATCTCCACGGCCAGCACGGCGGCGGCGATCCCCGCGGGGACACCGCCCGTGCGCAATCCCAGCCATCGCGCGGGCTCGCCGCCCAGGCGCATGGGCGTGACCGCCGCCGCCGCGTCGCCGAACAGGATCGTGACGCACAGCGACCGCAGCGTCAGCCGGTACCCCGCGCCGCGAAAGAGCAGGCGGAGCCGGAGCGTGCGCGCGAGCAGGTCCACCGCCAGCAGCGCCGCGCACAGGAGGCAGGCGAGCAGAAGGCTCATGGCCATCTGTCATTCTGGTGTCCGCGGAGGCGGACAGCGTGAAGTTGTAGCCGCGATCTCAATCGCTCTCCTGGGGGCCGCGCTCTCACCACCCTTTGCTCTCGTGCCCGGCACTCTCCCGCGCGCGGCCGGCGGAATCGGACACCGCACGACGCTCTCGTTTTACCGGCGCTCTCACCGCCTACGCTCTCACCGCCCGACGCCCTCACCGTCCGACACTCTCGCCGCGCCCGGCCGGCGGATCGGACGCCGCCCGACGCTCTCGTTTCCCCGCGCGCTCACCGCCCGACTCCCACGGCCCTGTGTTCTCACCGCGCCCGACTGGCGAAACCGACACTGCCCGACGCTCTCGCCGCGCCGCACGAGCCGAATCGGATACCGCCCCGCCATCGTTTGCCTCCCCCACCGCCCCCGGCCGGCCGAACCGGATACCGCACGCCATCCTCACTTCCGCGCCGGATCCGCCTCCTCCGCCTGACCCGGACCGCGCAGGAAGAAGTGTGCACGCATTCCATCCCGGACGCCACCTTCTCGTTGGACGCGAAAAAGCGTGCGGGGCAACACGCTCGTGTCGCGCCGCACGCCCTCGTTCGATTTCGATTCGACCCACATCGGCCGCGCCGCGTCTCGTGCGGCGGAGCGGCTACCGGTCGTGGCTCCGGATGTCGCTCAGCATGGCCCGGATGCGCTCGACGCTCTGGTGGATGAGGGACGCCGGACCCGACGTGGTCTTCGCGGCGGGGGCGGAATCCGCCGGCAACGGGGGCGCATCGGCTTTGACGTCGTCCTCCCGGCCGGGATCGAGATCGACACCCTCGTCCGGGGCGGGACCGGCATCGACCTGCACAGCCGCCTCGGCCGCGCGATTCGCGTAGCGCGGCTCGGCGAACAGGTCACCGGCCATCCAGTCGTCGTCCGTGGTCTTTTCCACCTGCTCCGCGCGGTGCAGCCACTGCCGCACCTGCCCGTCGTCCGCGTGCTCCCAGTCCATGGGGATGGGCGACAGGCGGCGCCGCTCCGGGCCCCGCTGAAAGCTCAGCCACCCGTTGGCGTACTGCGGCCGCACGTTGGCGCCGGAAC
>DATING010001380.1:0-5296 GCA_035474555.1 Longimicrobium sp.
AGCACCTCCCCCAGGATTGGGGGAGGTCGCGAGATATCGAGCGGGTGGGGGCGCGCGACGGATGCCCGCCTCGTGCACCAATGCCGTTCTCACCTCTTCCGGCGCAGTTTCCGATGAAAGGGGGCCGGGGGATGTGCCCCGCAACCTCCGCGGGCCGAGCGGCGCATCCGGGGGACGAACGGCGCGCCACGGGGGACGAACCGGAGCGCCGATTTTCGCCCGAACGAGATCGTAGTGCGTTGCGGGATCGTGCTTTAGATTGCCATCGTCACACGCGGGCACCTCTTCCATCCGCCGCACCTCATCCCCCCGAATGGCGCCCATCGACTGGCGGCAGGCACGCAGGGACGCGCTCCTGGGACTGGCGTTCTGGGGGACGGTCGGGCTGTTCTTCTATTCCCGCTCCTGGCTGCAGTTCGCCACCCAGGTGCGCCCCACCGCCTTCGCCTGGGGCGACGTGTGGCTCTCGGCGCTCGTGGACGCCGCGCTGGGGATGGCGATCTGGGCCGTGCTCACGGCCATCATCCTGGACCTGGCGCGCCGCGTTCCCATCCGGGGCAGGCACCGGTGGCGCAACCTGGCCTTTCATGGAGCGGGATGCTTCGTGCTGGCCAGCGCGAGCACGGTGTTCAGCTTCTGGGTGGCCACCTTCACGTACAAGGACGGGCCGTTCTGGCCGCGCTACTACTTCGTCAACATCCACTCCAGCATCGCCGGGTACGTGGTCGTGCTGGCGGCGGGGCACGCGTTCGAGGTGTACCGCCGCTACCGCGACCGCGAGCTGGCCGCCTCGCGGCTGGAGACGCAGCTGGCCCGCGCCAACCTGCACGCGCTGGAGATGCAGGTGCAACCGCACTTCCTGTTCAACACGCTCAACTCCATCAGCGAGCTGGTGCACCACGATCCCGAGGCCGCCGAGCTGATGATCGCGCAGCTGGGCGACCTGCTGCGGATGACGACGGACGGCGCCCTGCGGCCGGAGGTGCCCCTGTCGCGGGAGCTGGATTTCGTGGGCACCTACCTGGAGATCGAGCGGACGCGGTTCCAGGACCGTCTCTCCATCCGCACGCAGGTGGACGACGACGCGCTGGACTGCCTGGTGCCCAACCTGGTGCTGCACCCCATCGTGGAGAACGCCGTGCGCCACGGGCTGAGCCCGCGCGTGGCGCCGGGAACGCTCACCATCACGGCGCGCCGCGTGGATGGCCTGGTGCGCATCACCGTGCGCGACGACGGGCGCGGGCTGCCCCCGCCGGAGCTGCGCCGCGAGCGGGTGGGCATCGGCAACACGCGGCTGCGGCTGCGGCAGACGTACGGCGGCGCCCACCGCTTCGAACTGGCCGACGCGCCCGGCGGCGGCACCGTGGTGACCATCGAGGTTCCCTACCGCGCGGCGGGCCCGGAGCCCGTCCCCGAGCCGCCGCGCCCCCTGTCCCCTGCCCTGAGCCTGTCATGAAGATCCGCACCCTGGTGGTGGACGACGAGCCGCTGGCGCGCCGGCGCCTGGCGCGGCTGCTGCAGGCGGAGCCCGGCGTGGAGGTGCTGGGCGTGTGCGCCAGCGGACGCGAGGCGGTGGACGCCATCCGCCGCGACCGCCCCGACCTGGTGTTCCTGGACGTGCAGATGCCGGAGCTGGACGGCTTTGGCGTGCTGGCGGAGCTGGGGGCGGAGCACCTGCCCACGGTCGTCTTCGTGACGGCGTACGACCAGTACGCGCTGCAGGCGTTCGACGTGCACGCGCTGGACTACCTGCTCAAGCCCTACACGCCGGCCCGGCTGAGCGCGGCCGTGCAGCGCGCCACCCGCCAGCTGCACGCCCCTGCCAGCGACTCGGCGCGCTTGGCGGAGCTGCTGGAGCACCTGGACCGCGAGCGCCGCGAGCTGGCCGCCCGGCTGAACGGCGCGCCCGCCGCCCCCGCACCCGCCGCGGCGCCGGCCTCGCACACGGGGCGGCTGCTGGTCAAGGAGGGGGAGCGGATGTTCTTCGTCCCCGTGGAGCGGGTGGACTGGCTGGAAGCCGAGGGCAACTACGTGCGCCTGCACTGCGGCCGCGACGCGCACCTGGTGCGCGCGACGCTGGGCGGGATGGAGGAGCAGCTGGATGCGAGCCGGTTCACGCGCATCCACCGGTCCACCATCGTGAACGTGGACCGGGTAAAGGAGGTGCGGCCGTGGTTCGCCGGCGACTACCAGGTGACGCTGCAGGATGGGACCGAGCTGCGACTGAGCCGGCGGTACCGGGGGCGGCTGTTGTGAGGGGGACGGGCCGGGGGAACTGCGGGGGACAGGGGACAGGTTACAGGGGACAGCCAGCAACGGCGGGGGCGAGGGCAGGCGCGGGTGGAGACCAGAGTGGTGGGGGCGGAGGTCCGTCCGGAGCGGCAGGCGGAATCCCGGTGAAGCACGGCGGAGGTCCGTCCTGAGCGGCTAAAGCCGCCGCTGGGAAAGCGATAAGCCCCGTCTCGGCTCGCTGCGCTCGCCGAACGAGGCTTCAACTGCTTTACGGCACCTAGCCCACCGCGAAGCATGTCATTCCGAGGGAGCGCACGACGGGACTCGCCCGGGCACAGCCCCGACGCGCGACCGAGGAATCTACCCGCCCGTGCTCGTGCCCCGCTCCGCGCGCGGCACTCGCCCGCGACGGAGAGTCCGCGCAGGCGGACTTCGTGTCGTTGTTGCGGCGAATTCATTCGCTCGGCTCGCGGCCCGCGGCGGATTCCCGACATCCGGGAACGAGATGCCGGAGGGATGCGATCAGATACCATCCCACCCCGGCAGGCGCGCATCCTGCCGTGATACCGTAGCACAACGCGCGGGCACCGGGACATCCGCCCGCGGCGAATCACGAACATCCAGGGATCGATGCGGATCACCATCCAGCGCGCCGCCGCGGTCGTGGCGGCGCTCGTCGCGTGCACGCCGGCCGCGGCGCAGGACAGCACCGCCACCGTCACCGCCGTCGTGGATAGCACGTGGCGCCAGCACGCCGCCGCCGGCGAGGCCGCGCGCGCCGCGGGCGACTGGGGCGCGTGGCGCTACCACCTGGTGCGGGTGCGCGAGGTGGTGGGATATCACCCGTCCATCGTCTACAACCTCGCCCGGGCGGACGCGCGCCTGGAACGCACGGAAGACGCGCTCGCCTGGCTGCAGACGTACGCCGCCACGGGCCTTACCCGCGACGTGGCGGCGGACTCGGCGTTCTTCCGGATGCACGGCTCGCCCGCGTGGACGGCGCTGACCGAGCGCATCGGGGGCAACGCGCGGCCCCTGGGCTCCGCGCAGCCGGCGTTCGCGCTCACGGACTCGGCGTTCGTGCCGGAGGGGATCGCGTTCGATCCGCAGACGCAGCGCTTCTTCCTCTCCAGCATCCGCTCCGGCGCCATCACGGCGTACGCGGCGGAGGGCAGCGGCTTCCGCGAGCTCGTGCCGCCGCGCCGCGACGGGCAGTGGGCCATGCTGGCGCTGGCGGTGGATTCGGCCAGCCGCACGCTCTGGGCGACGACGGCCGCCATCCCCTTCTACGGCGCGTACCAGGCCGCGGACTCCGGACGCTCCGCCGTGCTGGCGTACGACCTGGACTCCGGCGCCCTCCGCCGCCGCTGGGACGCACCCGCCGGCGGCCGCCATCAGTTCGGCGACATGACGGTGGGGCCGGACGGGACCGTGTACGTGTCGGATGCGGACGAGGGCGCGGTGTACCGCATCGCCCGCGGCAGCACGGAGCTGGAGCGGTTCGCGTCGGGCGAGCTGGTGTCGCCGCAAGGGCTGGCCGTGGCGTCGGACGGGGGGCGACTGCTGGTGGCGGACTACGTGCGCGGCATCGCGGCCATCGACCGGGAAAGCGGGGAGGTGGCGTGGCTGGAGGTGGCGGATTCCACGTCGGTGAGCGGCATCGACGGCCTGGTGCGCGTGGGGCACTCGCTCATCGCCGTGCAGAACGGGGTGGAGCCCAAGCGCGTCATCGAGCTGCGGATGAACGACGCGGAGACGCGCATCACCGGCTGGCGCGCGATGGAGTCCGGCACGCCGCTGATGACGGAGCCCACGCACGCCGTGCTCGTGGGCGGCGAGGTGTTCTTCATCCCCGACAGCGGCTGGGACCGCCTGAACCCCGACGGCACCCTCAAGCCCGGCATGGTGCTGGAGCCCGCGCACGTGCTGCGGCTGCGGGTGCCGTAAGGGAGAGATGGGCTGATGAACGGCGATGGTGGGATGGATTTCCATCGCAACGTCGGCCCTCGTCCTGAGCGGCTAAAGCCGCCGCTGGGAAAGCGGTAAGCCCCGTCTCGGCTCGCTGCGCTCGCCGAACGAGGCTTCAACAGCTCGAACTTCGCTCTAGTGCACTCACCCGACCGCGGCACGAGTTGTCGGCGAAGGCCGACATCGCGGGGTCATTGCCGCGAATTCATTCGCCGGGCGTCTCGGACCCGGCTCCCCCCGCCCTGTCCAAACCTTCACCGATCACGGCGGCCCCTGCGCAGGGGCCGCCGTGTGCGTTCATCCACCAAGGTCCTGCAACGGGGGGGCATCCGAACGAGGGCACACCGCCGTACAAGCTTATACATCATCCTCAACCAACATTATACAAACATTGTACAACGGCATGCGTCTTGCTTTCCCCCGGCAACACCTCGGCAGCGGTTGCCGCCGGGGGCGAAATCCTGGAACCGGAGCACTTCGCATGAAGATTCGATCGACGATGGCCGCGGTGATGCTGGCGGCCGGCCTCGCGGCAGCACCCGCGGCGGCGCAGCAGAACATCGTGCAGGTGGCGAGCGGCAACGACAACTTCGAGACGCTGGTGCAGGCCGTCACGGCCGCCAACCTGGCCGGCGCGCTCAGCGGCACGGGCCCCTTCACGGTCTTCGCCCCGACCGACGCGGCCTTCGACAAGCTTCCCTCGGGCGCGCTCAACGGCCTGCTGGGCAACCAGCCGGCGCTCCGCAACGTGCTGACCTACCACGTGGTGCAGGGCGAGCTTACGGCGGCGGCGCTCCAGGGCAAGACCTACGTGACCGCGCTGAACGGCGACCGCATCCCGGTTCGCGTGATGGACGGCAAGGTGATGGTGGGCAACGCGATGGTCGTGATGGCCGACGTGGATGCCAGCAACGGCGTGATCCACGCCATCGACGGCGTGCTGATGCCGCCCGAGCCGATGATCAAGTGAAGATGATCGCGGTGGCCGCGGCGCTGCTCGCCGCGGCCCCGGCGGTCCCCTCCACCGCCGGCGCGCAACCCACGGCGACGGTGGTGGTGGTCTCCGTGGAGGAGCGCATGCTGTGGGTGGTGCAGG